>NZ_JAGRQY010000195.1:0-24241 GCF_018223905.1 Klebsiella sp. 28 | reverse complement strand
CAGGGTGGTTTTGCCGGAGCCGGACGGGCCGATGATGCTGATCACCTCCCCGTTCTCCACCTGCAGATCGATGCCTTTCAGCACCTCATGCTGCCCCCAGGATTTGCGAATGCCCCGCAGATCGAGCGCCGGCGGCGCGCCGTTGACGGCCGGGGTATTGCTCTCTTCGCTCAGCGCCGGCAGGCTCTGGCGCAGCGCCTGGCATTCCGCCTCGCTGAGGGTTTGCGGACGCTTACGCTGAATATCGAGACGATTTTCCAACACCCGGAACAGCCAGGTGAAGACGGTAACCACCATCACGTAGTACACCGCTACCGCCAGCAGGGTCTCCATCACAAGGAAATTCTGCGCATACAAGCGCTGGCCGGTGAGCAGCAGCTCGGGTAAGGAGACCACCGACAGAATCGAGCTCAGCTTAATGATGGTGATGTATTCATTGATCAGCGTCGGCAGCGAAATGCGAAACGCCTGAGGGATCACAATCAGCCGCTGGATGCCGATAAAGCTGAAGCTCAGCGCATGGCCTGCCTCGCTCTGCCCCTTGGCCACCGACAGCAGCCCGCCGCGGTGGATCTCCGCCATATAGGCCGCCTCGGTGACGGTCATCGACACCAGCCCGGCGATAAACGGCACCCCGAGCAGCGGCTGGGTCACAGGAAACAGCTGCGGCAGGTTGTAGACAAACACCAGCAGCACCATCAGCGGCACGCTGCGAAAAAACCAGATATAGAGTTCGACGGGGATCTTGACCCAGCGCGGCGCCGAGAGCTTCGCGCAGGCTAACAGAAAACCGACCACCAGGCCGATCCCCCAGGACAAGGTGCTGATTACGATGACGGTCACGCACGCCTGCCAGAATGCCCCAATGCTAAACAATGAAAAAAAGTATCCCCAATCGAACGCCATACTGACTCCTGTTGCGCAGTGCTTATTGTCTTAATCGATGCTTTCTAAGTTGTATTTTTTGATCAACGCGGCATATTGGCCGTTGGCCTTCAGCGTGGCCAGGGTGGCCTTGATCGCCTCCGCCAGCTCGGTGTTGCCTTTGGCGACGTAGATCCCCAGCGGCAGCGGGTAGACCAGGCGCGTAGAGCTTATCGCCAGGCGGCCGCGGCTCTTGTCGACAATGATCTGCGCTGCCGGGGCAATCTCAAGCTGAGCGCCGATGTTCTTCGACAGCAGCGCCTGCGAGGCTTCCGGCGCCGTCGGGAACTCCTGAATGGTGATGGCCGGTTTGCCGTTTTTCAGGCACCACTCGTCGGAGTGTTTTTTCAGGCTGGTCACCCAGGTGGTGCCCGCCTGCAGACCGACCTTCACGCCGCACAGCTCATCTTCGGTTTTCGGCTGCACCGCGCCGCCCTTCAGGGCAATGATCGACGCGCCGGAGAGGGCGTAAGGGATGGCGTCGGCCTGCTTCTGGCGCTCCGGCGTCACGTACATCCCGGAGATCACCGCGTCATATTTCTTGCCGATGCCGAGGATCAGGCTGGTGAACTTGGTGTCGATCAGCTGCGGTTTGGCCTGCAGATGTTGGGCGATCAGCGCGGCGAAATCCGGGTCGAGACCGACGATGTTGTTATTGCTGTCATAAGACTCAAACGGCGGGTAGGTGACCTCCATCCCCACCTTAAAGACGCCCTCGGTCAGCAGTTCCGCCGCCTGGGTGACAGGGGAAAAACAGGCGCTGACGGCGAGGGTAAGCGCGACACGGCGCGACATTTTTTTCAGGGTGCTAGTCATCATGGTTCCTCACGGGTGGTTAGGGGTTTTTTTGCTGTGCCTGTTTTTTCAAATGGCCAAACGTATTGGTGCCGCGCGCGCGCTCCGGTAGCTGAAGTTCACCGCGATTGACCTTTTCGCGCAGGTAGCGATAGGTTTGCAGGGCCTGGCTCCACATATGCTCCCCGATGCTGAGCTCCTGATATTCACCGGCTTCGCCGGCGGCGAGAAAAGTCGGCAGCGGACGGATCAGCGTGTGGTAATCGCAGGCGAAAAACAGCGGGAAGGAGTACCGCTCCTGCGGCACTTTGCGCACCCGGTGGGCTGTAGCAACAAATGTGCCAGCGCTGAGCACTTCCAGCATGTCGCCGATATTGATCACGAACGCCTCTTCTCCGGCGGCGTTCTTGACGGGAGGTGCATCGATCCACACGCTTTCTTCATTGAGAACCTCAAGGCCGGGCTGGTCGGCGAGCAGCAGGGTGAAGCACTCATAGTCGGTGTGTGCACCAATTCCGGGAACATCTTCGACGCTGGCGTCGAACGGGTAATGGATCAGCCGCAGCTTAGCCGGCGGGCAGGTCACCATCGGTTTGAAATACCCTTCCGGCAGGCCGAGCGCGAGGGCGAAAGCGTCGAACAGACGGTGGCCGAGGGCGAAAACCGCGTCGTAGTAGGCCAGCACCCGCGCGCGGAAATCCGGCAGATCGGGCCACTCGTTGGCGCCGATCAGCGGCGTACCGGCGAGCACCAGCGGATGGTCATCCGCTGCCTGGAAGCCGATATCGAAAGCCTCTTTATGGTCCGGCTTGCCGGAGCCGTAGATCTCTTCTCCTTCCGGAACGTAGCCCTTATGGCTTTTGGAGTGGCCGATGTAATAGTTCATCTTCTCCTCCATCGGCAGGGCGAAGATCTGCTTCGCCGCCTCGCGGACGCCGGCGATCAGCGCCGGGTCGATGCCGTGGCCGGTGATGTAGAAAAAGCCCACCTCGCGCGCCGCGCGGCCGATGGCGTCGGCCACCGCCTGACGCCTGGCGAGGTCATCGCCGGCCAGATCGCGGATATCGATGGTCGGGAGTTCAGTAAAAGCGTGCTTCACGGCGGTCATGGCTGCGGTTCCTGTTCAGTGAGCGTTAAAAACTGCTGAAAGTGGGCCTGCTGGCGCGTTGCCATCCAGGCGTTGAGCGACCAGAGATCGGCCACCGGAACGTTGGTGAACGGCAGATGGTGCAGATAGCCGTCGGCGCCAAACTCCGGGGTCAGCGTGGTCTGCGGGTAGCCGCGCTGGCGCTGCGAACGCCAGATTTGCTGCCAGAAGCGCTCGGCAAAGGCCAGCGCCGGCTGATACTCAGGCGCCGCCGGGTGCGGCACCTGCGGCCCCTGGTCGTAGCCCACCCGGGCCTGCACGTGATGCACGCGGTCGATAAAGGCGCTGAAGTCATCGCTGGGGTCATCCAGCAGGCGCTCACTGACCACCACCCAGTGGCTGATGTCGGCGGTAAAGCGCAGCTGGGGGAGCTGCTGAATGATCTCCAGGGTGAGCCACGGGCTGTACAGCGAGGTGGCGCGATGGGTTTCAAAGCTGCAGGTCAAACCAAACCCGGCGGCCAGCTCATGCGCCTTGCCGAGAAAATCGACCTGCTGCGCCAGCGGCCAGCGATCGTTGCCCGCCAGCAAATTGACAAAGCGCGGGTTGAGGCTGCTGGCCTCGGCGAAGCGGGTCTGCAGGCGCGCCAGATGCTGCTCGGGCGTTTCATGCTGGGCGGGGAGCACCCCGCCGCCGCTGAAAAGAATGGCGATATACTCCAGCCCCGACGCCTGCAGGCGGTCGGCGAGCTGCCGCCGCTCGGCCACCGTTAACGGCACGCGGGCTTCGATACCGCAGCAGCCGACGCGCTGCAGTTCATCCAGCGTTTGCGGCCAGGAGGTCGTCACTCCCCAGAGGGTGCGAAAGCATTTCAGCTCCATGGCGGCGTCCTCAGGCGTACTTCACGCCGGGCAGGACGCAGAGCATCTCGTACAGCAGGTTGGCCGCCAGCTGGGAGGTATTACCGCTCACGTCGTAGGGGGGCGAGACCTCGACCAGATCGGCGCCAATCAGATTCAGGCCGCGGCAGCCGCGGACGATCTCCAGCGCCTGAATGGAGGTCAGACCGCCAACTTCCGGCGTCCCGGTTCCTGGAGCCCAGATGGGATCGAGGCTATCGATATCAAAGCTGAGATACACCGGCCCGTCGCCCATCTGCTGGCGGACTTCGGCCATCAGCGTCGCCAGCGAGGTATGCCAGCACTGCTCCGCCTGCACCAGGCGAAAGCCCTGGTCAACGCCCCACTGGAAGTCGCCGGCGGCATAGCCCTGGGCGCGCTGGCCAATCTGCACCACCCGTTTGAGGTCGAGCAGTCCCTCCTCAACGGCGCGGCGGAAGGTGGTGCCGTGGGCGATTTTCTCTCCGAACATCTCATCATTGGTGTCGGTATGGGCGTCGACGTGGATGAGGCCCACCGGACCATGTTTTTTGGTCAGCGCCCGCAGGATCGGCAGGGTAATGGTGTGGTCCCCGCCGAGGGTCAGCGGGATCAGCGGATAACTATTCAAACCGGTGTAGTAATCTTCGATAATTTGCACCGATTTGAGGAGGCTGTAGGTATTGATCGGCACATCGCCGATGTCGGCCACCGACAGCGAGTCGAACGGCGCGGCGCCGGTCGCCATATTGTACGGACGGATCATCACCGATTCGGCGCGAATATAGCGTGGTCCGTAGCGCGTGCCCGAGCGCTGCGAGGTGCCGATATCCAGCGGAATGCCGACAAATGCCGCGTCAAGTCCCTGTAAATCTTCGATAAACGGCAGGCGCATCATTGTGGCGCGTCCGGCGAAGCGTGGCATCTCATTGCCACCCTGCGGTTGGTGAAAGAGGTTATCCATGTCTGCTCCTGAATCTGACGGATGAAACGTAACAGGAGAGATAGTGCGCAACCCGCGCTGGACTTTACATCGTCTGGCGTAAATACTCAGTTCATTTATTGGTGAACTAAATACGATGCATCACGACGCCAGCCTCAATATTCGCCAGCTGCAGGTTTTCGAGGCGGTGGCCCGCCTGGAGAGCTACAGCCGGGCCCAGCAGGAGCTGGGTATTTCGGTCTCCGCCATCAGCAATGCGATGTCGCAGCTGGAGGGACAGCTCGGCTTCACCCTCTGCCAGCGCGGGCGCGGCGGCTTTTCTCTGACCGAGAAAGGCCAGCAGTTTTTACAGCAGGCGATCCGCGTACTGAGCGAACTCAATGAGCTGGAGCGGCAGTCGGCGCTGCTCAAAGGGGAGCACAGCGGCACCCTGTGCATCTCGACGCTCGACTCCATCGAGACCGAAACGGCGCTCTCGCTGCCGGTGGTTCTGCGCAGCTTCAGCGACAAATTTCCCCATGTGCATATCAAACTGATTATCCGCACCCCGGCGGAGCAACTGAACGGCGTGCTGAACAACCATATCGACCTGGCCATCGGCAGCTACAACTCGCAGGTGCATAACATCATCAGCGAGCCGCTGTACCGTGAACAGCACTGGCTCTACTGCAGCGATCTGCACCCGATGTTCTTCAGCCGCCAGCTCGATAAAGAGCAGATCAGCCAGTGCCCGCTGGTGACCCGCAGCTACTGGAACACCAGCGATCTCCGCCGTCGGGGCTTCAGCAAAGGGAGCGCCACCGTCGAGACCGTCGACGCCCAGTTGCTGCTGATCCTCTCGGGGAAATATATTGGCTATCTGCCGGAGCATTACGCCTGGCCGTGGATCAAAGAGAACCGCCTGCGGGTGCTGCTGCCCAACGAGTTTGGCTTTCAGTCGCCGTTCTCGGCCATCTGTAAGCGCGGGCGCAGCAATGAGCCCTACCTGAAAGCGTTCCGCGACCTGCTGAAGAAAAACACGGTGGCGCGGCCGAAGTGGAATTATTAAGCGGGGCGGGCGCTTCCCTGCGCCGCGGTGGTGGCTCTGGCGCTCAGCGCGCAGCCCGGCGGGGGAGTTTTCCCTGTTCAAAAAACGAACGGCTGCCGGTAGCCCGCCCGGGCTGCGGCTGCCAGGCAACTGCCTCCAGGTTATCCACAGGGTTAGGCGCCGCTGGTGTGGACAGGTCGCGGGGCGACAGGGCGTGGCTAGCGGAACAAAGGATGGCGTTTGCGTTAAATAAAACGGTACGAAAGGGAATCTGTGTTTGCCCCGCCTTTGCCCGTGAAATCAGAAAATTTACTTCGCAGGCTAACCGCAGATTGCTTCAAAAAAATTCCCGTATTTGTTATATTGTTGTTCATTGATTATTCACCTCTGCGGTGCCAAAAAGAACAAGATTCACCGCAACCCAGGACACTGCCATGTTAGATTACCGCTTCCCGACAGCTTTGCAGATGGTTCTCAGCGTAGCAATGGCGGAGCAGATGGGTGAACGTTCGACGAGTGCGATTCTGGCCTACGGCCTGGAAGCGAACCCGAGCTTTATCCGTAAACTAATGGTTCCGCTAACTCGTGACGGCATTATCGTCTCCACGCTTGGCCGCAACGGCTCAATTCATCTTGGCCGTCCGGCGGACAAGATCACCCTGCGTGATATCTATCTTTCGGTTATCGAAGATAAAAAACTGTGGGCGTCGCGTCCTGACGTCCCGGCCCGCTGCGTGGTCAGCGCCAACGCCTGCTGGTACTTCAAATCGGTTGCCGATGAAGCAGAGCAGGCTTCGTTAAACGTCCTCGCTCGCCATACCGTGGCCAGCGCGCTGGAGGCGGTCAAAAACGCCGATACCAGCGGCTGCGACCCGGTGCCGGAAATGATCGCCCGCTTTAAAAAAGCGCATTAATCATTTTCTGGTGACGAAAAAAAACCGCCTTCAAATTGTGAAGGCGGTTTTTTTGTTATCTGCTGCAGGCTAGGCGGGCAGATCCTCCTGGACCGGCTTCCTGCGGGTCACCAGTTTCCGTAGCGTCACGTAAAACACCGGCGTCAGGAACAGACCGAAGAGCGTCACGCCCAGCATCCCGGAGAACACCGTGATCCCGGTGACGCCGCGGACTTCCGCCCCCGCGCCGTGGCCGAGGATCAGCGGAATGGTCCCGGCGATAAAGGCGATGGAGGTCATCACGATCGGGCGCAGACGCAGGCGGCATGCCTCCAGCGCCGCTTCCATGATGCCTTTCCCCTGGATCTCCAGCTCGCGGGCAAACTCGACGATCAGAATGGCGTTTTTACAGGCCAGGCCCATCAGGACCACCAGACCCACCTGCACGAAGACGTTGTTATCGCCCCCGGTCAGCCAGACGCCAAACAGCGCGGAGAGCATCGTCATCGGTACGATAAGGATCACCGCCAGCGGCAGGGTCCAGCTTTCATACAGCGCGGCCAGCACGAGGAACGCCAGCAGCACCGCCACCGGGAAGACGATCAGCGCCGTGTTGCCCTGGGTGGCCTGCTGGAAGCTGAGATCCGTCCACTCAATATTCATCCCATTCGGCAGGATCTGCTTCGACAGCTCCTCCAGATGCGTCATCGCCTGCGAAGAAGAGAGGACCCGCGGATCGGCATCGCCAATCAGGTCCGCCGCCGGATAACCGTTGTAGCGGATCACCGGATCCGGCCCGTAGGTGGTACTGATATTCACCATACTGCCGATCGGCACCATTTCGCCCTGATTATTGCGGGTGCGCAGATTGGCGATATCTTCCACGCTCTCGCGGAATGGCCCATCGGCCTGGGCCATCACGCGCCAGGTACGCCCGAACTGGTTAAAGTCATTGACATAAGACGAGCCGAGATAGGTCTGCAGCGTACCGAATAGCTCGGTTAGCGATACCCCCTGCGCTTTCGCCTTATCGCGATCGACCTGCACGTCCAGCTGCGGCACGTTAGCCTGGTAAGTCGAGATCGGGAAGTGCATCCCCGGCGTCTGCATAATCGCCCCGGACATCGCATTCACCGCGCTTTGCAGCGCGCCATAGCCCAGCCCTCCGCGATCCTGGATGTACAGGGAGTAGCCGGAACCCTGACCCAGTCCTAAAATCGGCGGCGGCAGGATGGAGAAGCCAAAGCCCTGCTGGATTTGCGCGATTTTGGCGTTGATCTCCGCGTTAATTTCCGCCGCCGTGTGTTTACGCTGGTCGAACGGTTTCAGGCCAAAAAAGACCGTCCCGGTATTCGGCGTGTTGGTGAACTGCAGCGCGTTAAGCCCCGGGAAAGCGACCGCATAGTCGACCCCTTCGGTATTCATCCCGATCTCGCTCATTTTGCGGATCACCGCGTCGGTGCGCGCCAGCGACGACCCTTCCGGCATCTTCACGCCGCCAATGAGATACAGCTTATCCTGGGTGGGAATAAACCCGCCGGGGACGACTTTAAACATCACCCCAGCGGCGCAGAGCAGCAGCAGATACACCGCAAACACCGCGCCACGGCGTCCGAGGGTTTTGCTCACCAGCCCCTGATAGCCGTTCGAGCTGCGCAGGAAAAAGCGGTTAAACGGACGGAAAATCCAGCCAAACAGACGATCGATCAGCCGGGTAGGGAGGTCTTTCTTCGCGCCGTGAGGCTTTAACAGCAGGGCCGCCAGCGCCGGGGAGAGCGTCAGCGAGTTGATGGCCGAGATCACCGTCGAGATGGCGATGGTCACCGCGAACTGTTTGTAGAACTGGCCGGTGACCCCGGAGAGAAACGCCATCGGCACGAACACCGCACACAGCACCAGCGCAATGGCGATAATCGGCCCGGAGACCTCACGCATCGCCTGATGCGCCGCGGCAAGCGGCGCAAGCCCCTCTTCGATATTACGCTCGACGTTCTCCACCACCACGATGGCGTCGTCCACCACGATACCAATCGCCAGTACCAGCCCGAACAGGCTCAGGGTATTCAGCGAGAAGCCCAGCAGATAGAGAATGCTGAAGGTACCCACCACCGATACCGGCACCGCGATCAGCGGGATAATCGACGCGCGCCAGGTCTGCAGGAACAGGATCACTACCAGCACCACCAGCACTACCGCCTCCAGCAGCGTCTGCACCACCGCGCGGATGGAGTCGCGGACGAAAACCGTCGGGTCGTACGGCGCCGCCCATTGCATATCTTCCGGGAAGCGGGTGGCCAGCTCGGCCATTTTGGCGCGTACCGCGTTCGACAGATCGATGGCGTTAGCGCCGGGTGACTGGAAGATACCGATCCCGACCGCATCCTTATTGTTGAGCTGGGAGCGCAGCGCATAGCTGCCGGAACCCATCTCGATGCGCGCCACGTCGCGCAGGCGGACCAGCGAGCCATCCTGCGCCGTTTTCAGAATGATATTGCCAAACTCTTCTTCGGTATGCAGACGGCCCTGGGCGTTAATGGAGATCAGGAAATCGCTCTCCTGCGGCAGCGGCTCGGCGCCAAGCTGTCCGGCAGACACCTGGACGTTTTGCTCCTGCATCGCCGTCACCACATCCGAGGCCGTCAGACCGCGGGCCGCGACCTTATTGGGATCCAGCCAGACGCGCATCGCATATTCACCGGAGCCAAAAATCTGGATCTGGCCGACGCCGGGCAGGCGCGCCAGCTCATCCTTCACTTTCAGCGTGGCGTAGTTGCGCATATACAGCGAGTCGTACTTACCGTTTGGCGAAAACAGATGCACCACCAGGGTCAGCGTCGGAGACTGCTTCTGGGTGGTGATCCCCAGACGGCGTACATCCTCCGGCAGACGCGCTTCGGCCTGCGCGACGCGGTTCTGCACCTGAACCTGCGCCTGATCCGGGTCGGTACCCGGGCGGAAGGTGACGGTGGTGACCAGCACGCCGTCGGAGCCGGCGACCGATTTCATGTACATCATGTTTTCAACGCCGTTGATCGCTTCCTCCAGCGGCGTCGCCACGGTCTCGGCAATCACTTTCGGGTTGGCGCCGGGATACTCCGCGCGCACCTGGACGCTCGGCGGGACGACGTCCGGATATTCGCTTACCGGCAGCAGCGGGATAGCGATTAACCCGGTGATAAAAATTAAAATCGACAGCACCGCGGCGAAAATCGGCCTGTCGATAAAAAAGCGGGAAAAGTCCATGTCTTGGATTCTCTGATTAGGGATCAGTTAAGGGTGGCGCTGGAGGTCATGGCAACGGTTTTGGCGTTAACCGGCATACCCGGCATAAACACTTTTTGTAAGCCGTCGACGATGACGCTATCCCCAGGATTCAACCCCTTCTGAACGATGCGTAAACCGTCTGCCAGCCGCCCTGGGGTAATGTCGCGGCGCTGTGCTTTACCATCTTTATCAACGATATAGACGTATTTACGATCCTGATCGGTCAGTACCGCTTTGTCGTCGATCAGCGTGGCTTTGAACTCTGCGCTGCCCGGCAGACGCACGCGGGCAAACAGCCCCGGCGTGAACAGACGCTGCGAGTTATCCAGCAGCGCACGCATGCGGATGGTGCCGGTACTCGGCGTTAACTGATTATCGAGAAAATCCACTTTGCCCTGGTGGGGGTAACCCTCCTCGCCCACCAGGCCAATCTCCACCGGGAGCGCCTGATTATCGCTGGACGCGCCTTGCCCGCGGCGGGCGAGGTTTTGATAGTGGAGGTAGGTTGACTCGTCGACGTCAAAGTAGACGTACACCGTCTTCTGCGAGACCAGGGTGGTGAGCACGCTGGCGGTGTCGCCCGCGGTGACCAGGTTACCGCTGGTGATCAGCGCCCGGCTGGCGCGGCCGTCAATAGGGGCGGTCACTTTGGTGAAGTCGAGGTTAAGCTGCGCGGCATCCACCGCCGCCTGCGCGGCGCGAATGTCGGCCTGCGCCTGAACCGCGGCTGACCGGCGCTGCTCCCACTCTTCACGGGAGACGAGGTTGGTATGGACTAATTTATCGGTGCGGTTCGCCTCGCTTTGCGCCAGGCTGGCCTGCGTTTTGGCTCTTGCCAACGCCGCCTGCGCCTGCTCCAGCGCGGCGCGATAGGTTCTGTCATCTATCGTGAACAGCACCTGGCCCTTTTTCACCTCCTGGCCGTCGGTGTAATTCACTTTATCAATGTATCCCGAGACGCGAGGGCGAAGCTGAACGCTCTCCACCGCTTCAATGCGACCGTTAAAACTATCCCACTGACTGATCGACTTCACCAGCACCTTAGCGGCGCTGACCGTCGGGGCGGGAGGCGCAGCATTCTGCGCGACGCTGTCGTCGCAGCCGACGAGCAGAAAGGAGAGCATCATCGCGCCGAGCGCGGTCAGGTGAATGTTTCCCCAGGTTTTTTGCAGGCTCATTATTTTTATTCCGGTAAATGTAGCCGCCGGGCAAGACGCAGCGTGAGAAGCCGCGCCACTTCCTTTGTCCGGGCTGGCTTAAGGCCATTTGTGTCGATCATCGCCACAAAACTGTAACAATTTCGAATACACTATCGCGGCGATTGTAGGAAGGCGCTTAAATAAGTGCAAGAATAATTGTTGCACTTTATGTGCGGTCCAGGGGGAGATAAAAAACCGCGATCCCGGCGTGGATTTAAATGTAACAATAAAACTTGCATTTTGTGTAAAAACAGGCCACCTTTAAATGCAACTGACAAAGATGCTTTTAACCGGCCGCGAGGGGGTAACATGATGAACACTGGCGCCATCATTCAGGATCTGATCGACTGGATCGACAACCATCTTGATAGCCGTCTGGATATTGACACCGTTGCCCGACGAGCCGGCTATTCGAAGTGGCACCTGCAGCGGATCTTCAAAGAACATACCGGGCAGCCCCTCGGAGAATATATTCGGGCGAAAAAGCTGCAAAAGTCGATCGAACGCTTGGCCCACAGCAACGAGCCGATCCTGAACGTGGCGATTGCCCTCGGCTTTGATTCCCAGCAGTCCTTCAACCGCAGCTTCAAGCGCCAGTACGGCCAGGCGCCCGGCGTCTGGCGCCGGAGTATCAGCCGCTCTGTTGCGCAGACATCTCGTCAGCGATCCGCATGACCGGGGAGGGTCAGTCCTGACCCGGCCCATGATCGAATTTGCTGCCTTTGCCGATGGCATAGAACTGCCCGCCTGCGACATAGTGAACGGTCCGTAGCTCCTCCGGCGCATCATCAAAAATCCAGTGTCCGTTGCGGAATACCCGGTCATCGCTCCAGGCGGCGACGATATCGCCCATAAACAGATTGTGTTGCTGCTGAATGTCCGGGTAGGGCATCACTTTGCACACCAGCCAGCCCGCACAGCCTGCCACAAGAGGAAGATCAAATTCCGGCTGATAAAAGAAGGGGATGGTGTCATTTTTATCCGGCGCGTCGGCATAGCTGCGCCCGCCAGCGTAGAGGACGGTTGCCATCTGGCTGACTACGGGGATCTGCACCACGAAATAGCCGCTCTTTTCCACCAGCTGACGAGTGAAAGCCTGGGTGCCAATATAGGCCACCACTTTTCGCTCGCCTGCCAGCCCAACCCAGGCGGCTGACATGACATTTTCGACGCCATCATATTTTGCGGAAATCATGGTGGTGGACCCGACCTGCAATAAACGATAGGCCTTACTTATTTCGACAGGCTGAACGGACATGGTTTTTCCTTTGTGCATGCTATTTAACGTAATGATTATCTGGATATTTATTGAGGGCATGTTCATTTTCGGGCCCCCTTTCGTAATCCACCGTGCAACGATACGCCAGGCGATTAAGCGTAAAAAGGTGCGTAAATTGTTTTCATTATTCATAATGCACGAATAATCATGCCGTATGTCGGTAAGCTGCTCGCTACAGGAGAGAAAGAAGGTGGATCGTATTCAGGCTATGCAGATGTTTATGCGCGTCGCGGAGGCAGGAAGCTTCGTGCGTGCCGCGGAAACCCTTTCCCTGCCGGCCTCCACTGTCACCAGTACCATTAAAAACCTTGAAAAATACCTGAAGGTACGGCTGCTGAACCGGACCACAAGGCGGGTGAGCCTTACCCCGGAAGGGATGCAGTATCTGGCGCAGTGCCGGGAAATTCTCGCCCTCATCGAACATAGTGAATCCACCCTGAGCGAGTCTGTCGCGCGGCCTCAGGGGCGCCTGCGGGTTGATATGCCCGCGGGCATCGCGCATTTCATCGTCATGCCGCATCTGCCGGACTTTTACCGGCGCTATCCCGATATCTACCTGATGATCGGCGTCAGCGATCGCCAGGTCGATCTCATTCAGGAAGGCGTCGACTGCGTGATACGAACGGGAGAGCTGAACAACTCCAGCCTGGTGGCCCGCCCTCTGGGCCGCTTTCGCTGGGTCACCTGCGCGTCACCGGACTATCTCAGGGAATATGGTGTGCCGCCGTCACCGGAGGCGCTCTCTCAGCACCGGGCTGTGCATTATTTCTCCGGTCAGGCGAGGCGGGCCGATGAGTTCCGCTTCGTTCGCCATGGCGAGACCTTTTCTGTACCCGTCAGCGGCAACGCCGCGGTGAATGCAACGGGGCTCTATATAAAAATGTGCCTGGCAGGATTTGGGCTGGCGCAGCTGGCGGAGAATATCGTTGCTGACCACCTGCAAGAGGGGAGACTGGTGGAAGTGCTGACGGACTGGCAGCCGCCCCCGGTACCCGTCACATTGCTCTATCCGCACCAGCGCTTTCTCTCTCCCGCCGTGCGGGCGTTTGCTGAGTGGATGAGCGAGGTGGTTTGAGGGGAGTATTGCTTGCATTTAGCGCTTCGCGATGGAGGGTAGGGTTCCAGCAGAAATATCTGGTCTGCTGATGAATCGCTCGATATTCTGTAATGCTTTGTCTTTTTTGTGAACAGGAAAAAGTATGCTTAATACGCTACCCGATTTACACAGAAGTTTTGCAGAGCAACTTAAGCTTAAATTACAGTCTGATTCGCGGATCCACTCCCTTCTCGCCGGCGGCTCGTTTATCCATGGCGGGTTTGATCAATACTCCGATCTGGATTTCGTGGTGGTGATCGACCCTCTCTATTATGACGAAATCATGGCTCAGCGTATGGCGTTCGCCGGAACGCTCGGCCATCTGCTACATGCTTTCACCGGGGAACACGTCGGTGAGCCTCGCCTGCTGATCTGCCTGTTTGGCCCGCAACTTCTGCATGTCGATCTGAAATTTATCACCCTGGACATGCTCACTCAGCGCGTTGAGGAGCCTGCCGTGCTATTTACCCGTGATAACGATGCTCTCAAGCGACAGCTGGCAAAATTTAGCGCGCACTGGCCGAACATGACGCCGGAGTGGTTTGAGTCCCGGGCCTGGATCTGGCTGCATTATGCCGTGGTTAAACTGGGCAGGGGGGAACTCTTCGAAGCGCTGGGGATGCTGTCTTTCTTCCGGGAACAAGTGCTGGGACCGATGCTGTTTCGTCGCGCCAATCTACCGCAACGCGGCGTTCGTCGAATAGAAGCCCTCGGCATTGATCCCGATGGCCTGCTGACTTCCACCCTGGCAACGCACGATCGTCACTCCGTCGGGATTGCCATTCGAAGGGCTGCTGACGCTTATGTCACTCTGCGGGCTGATGCGTTGCCTGACAATATCGCAGACGATGCAGCGCGTCGGGCGGTCCTTGCCATGCTGGACGTGTATTCTGCCAAGGGGTAAATCTATCTCTCCGGCCGCGGACGCGGCCGGAGGGTGAAAGGGTTGTGCGAGTGTCGTGGGAGGTCTAATTCTGAGAGGGGGGGCTAGCGGGGTATCGGTAACGTGAAAATACCAGAGCTTTTCGTTGGGCCTATCAATGGGCCTAAAAGGTTCGGATTTAATGAGTTCTCTTCGGACTTCGCGGGATAAATTCAAGGCACAAAAAAGCCCGCAGGGCTTGCGCCGTGCGGGCTTTCAGGACTTCATCGGATGACTCCGGTAATCACCGATGGAGAATTTTGGTGCTGGCGTCCTTGTAATTGGTGGGGGAGGTGATTGAGTTTGTTGAGGATTTTGATTTTTTGCGGCGAAGGGAAGGCGCAAAAAGGGTGGCGATGATGTTGATATGGAAGGGATTTTTATAACTTAATGATTTATAAGATTATTATTGGTTTCTGAAATATGGCATGTTTATTTCTGTGGTCAACATAAGCAAAAGTTAAAATTTCAATCCCACTGTCGATAAGTTCGAATGAACCTGAAAAGGTTCCCTGGCGCACCTTTCACACTCTCGCTATTGATAACTGCCGTCATAGCTGAGTCGGAAAAAATTACCAGATTGTTCACATAAACATCTGCATCTGTTCGTTTTTTAGCTGGTTTACTTTTTCGCGTAACTTGATTTTTTCATCAGCTTTTTCCAAAGCGGCTGATGTCATGCAATCAAGGAGAGCATCCAAATCTTCGGGCGTTTTGATAATAAAAAATTTTTTGGCTTTATTCACAAAGACAACCGAATATTTTTTACGCTTCAGTAATTCGATAACATTGCTCAAAGTGCCTGTACTTTTCGCATCCCAAACCATTAAGCCATAATCTGCCTCTTCAGCCATTTTGAGGTCTTTGGCAGTGAAAAACGCACGGGAGCCTGAGGCATGATTTGTATCTACAACATGTACAGGCCATGAACCAAGATTGTTGCGTGGTTTTTCGGAACTGCTGAATACGGTGGCTTGTCTGCACCCTAGGTCTACCAACACTCGTTGCACAGATGAGTCGACACCATTGGCATCACCAACAACTATCTGAAATTGTGAGTTAACAATTTTTTTCAAGCGATCCACGATAAGCGTGTCGAGGTTTTTGATGGTTATCGAGCCTGCAACAAATACCGTAGTCATCGTTATCTCCAGGTCAAAGCTGCTACATATATGTTTCTTACTTTAGCATACCCGTTTAGAACAGCACATGCAGCCTCCATGGAGGCCCCTGTATGATACAGATCGTCTATAACAAGTACGTTCCAGCATCCTTGATTGCTAATGATATCTTGTACCGAGAACGAATCGCCTATTGCTTCGATCTTTTCGGCCTTTGAACTTAAGTTTTTTAACGAGGCCCCTCCAGGAGCTTTCCGTAGTAAGCCATCAAAACAGGGTTTATCAACTAATCTTGCCAATTCCTGAGCAATCTCTGTCACAGGTTGTCGATCTCTTGGATTTGATGCTGGCATGGGCACGATAAAGCCGATGTTGTCGAAGTTGGGGTAGGCGTTATCAGCCAGGCATTGGGCCAGAGGAGTGACTTGCGACCAATCATTCCGATATTTCAACTGGAAAAGTGCTTCACCGACTTCCGTTCGTTCTGTTTCGAATCGCATATGTCCCCATTCGTCTTCTCCGATTGGAATGCTGCGAATGCTGTGCTTATCCATTGCAAAACCTAGCTGCCAATTACCATCAATTTGTTTCAGGTTGACATCCATTAGTTAATCCTTGCTGTGTAAAAAATATAAAGATTACACCTGGTTGAACTTCTTGAAAGTTAAAGGGGAGTTTTTTGCGATTGAACTCTAAGTATCACATCATCGATGGCTATTGAAATAGTAGAAGGTCGAGTTCTGGCGAGGGGAAATATACTGTATAGCGCGAAGATTACTGGCATCAGTAGCGGGTATTCGATGAGGCATTATTCGAGCCAACGTCTGTTAAGGTCAGATCGTTCGGATGTATTTACGCACTATGTCCGTACACCTGCTCAATATACCTTCCTCGCCCGTCTCCATGGCCCAGATCCGTTGAGGTTACCGCCAGCGCCTCTTTGTGGCTTAACCCCTGTTCCTCATAATAGCGGATCGCGTCCTGTGCCCAGGCATAGCGAAGGGAGTGGGGAGAGTATTCGCCCGTCAGCCCGGCATCGCGGAGATGGTTGTGCCAGTAGTCCATCGCTGATTTCAGATCCGGTTTGTCAATCAGATGCCCGTCACGCTCCCCGGCAATATTCAGCGCCTCTTTCACGGCCTGACGAACAGCTTCCTGATTAATCACCTGCGTCATACGCGGTCGTCCGCCTTTGGTGCCAAAGATCACCGGCAGACGTTCAGCCCCTTTTTCCAGCTGTTTATCCCAGGTTTTCAGAGACTGGCAGCACTGTACCGCTTCCTGACCGCGCAGCCCCATCACCCGCGCCAGTTGGAGGCTGGCTGCGAGACCTACGTCGATATGATGAACCCGGTCCAGTACCTGATGGTAAAGTGCATCCGGAATGGCCCGGTGAGTCCCGTTACGGCTGGCACCACTGATACCGAGCGACTGGTTGCTGATTAATTCTGACTGGCTGAGTTGTGTGCGTCCGGCTTCAGCCAGAATGGAGCGCACCATCGCCATTTCATTCTGTAGTGTTCGCAGAGAAATCCCCTGTGCCAGCCGTTCATGAATATATCCTGCAATGTGTCTGGCTTTGAGTTGGCTGGTGCTGGTGACCTGAATATTTTGCGTCAGCAGATGACGGGCAAAACGCTGCGCCATCCGTTCGCGGTCGTGGACGGTTTTGTGGCTGCCACCTGCGCGGTGTGCCAGTTTTTTCATATCCAGTGCCAGTCGCGACATACTGACTCCTCCGCCTGATGCGGTAGCAATATTTTCCGGCGCGTGGTGGATGCTGTCGCAGTAAAAAACTGCGCCATGCTGAACAATACCGGTGCGCCGGAAGGCGAGAGTTGAGGTATGGTGGGGTACGGTACTGCACGGTGTGCAGGCCGCCTGCCTCAGCAGGGATGCCCCCGGATCGTCGTGATCCGCCTCCGGTACTGTTCATTCCTCCTTGTTATCTTTTTGACGCAGAAATGATGGCGTCAGAGGGTAAATACAACGATAAGCCTGATAAGACGGCGGCTGGCGCAGCGGTGTGCGTCGGCGTCACTTTGTTTTGCTTCGCCTCCAAAGTGACGCGCCGCCGTTTCAGGCAACCTGTTTACTGGCGCAGAGATACGCTCCGTCTAAAGACGCGGTACCAACCTGCCTCTTGTTGGCACAGGTTATAGCAGCAACAACGACCGGACTGCGTCAGAGACGCCCCCGCCGTATTGTCCGGCTTGCGGGGTTAAGGGCTTGACCAACCTGACATAGCAGCCAGGCACAGTCCTCTAAGGTCATGGCTGTCTCGGGTGCAGTCCCAGGACTGCGGTAGTTACCGTAAAAATAGCACTGTGGATACGATGGTCAAGCTGATTTATTTCCATAATACACTGATAATAAATAACTTTATCATCATGATGCAGTATGAGGTTTTATGAGCATCAGAAGATTAGGAAAATATTGTCCAGAGAATGCCATGGCAGGAAGGATTCTGTGCGAGTTGTGAACCCGATGCTTACGTATACGCAGCGATGCTGTTTTGCATCTTTGGTGAGGCTTTCATGAATAATTATCCGGAAATGCCGCCCGCAAAGGCTCGCTAAAGCGAGCCTTTGCGGGCGTAGATTTTAAATTTTTCTGATGGTTCAAACCACGCTATCTCAGCCGTACCTAAAATACTTAAACGAACAGAGTGGGGATGCAGAATGATACAACGCACCACGCGGAATGTTACTGTGATGCCGAACGCAGTTCCCTCTGATCCAGAAGCGAAAAAGCAGGCCAGTTCTCCCTGGCAAGAAGAAAATCAGGAAGGACTGGAGGCGCTAAACAGCTTCCATGCTGAGTACGGGCATTTTAGTGGTGACTAATCGCGGCGCATCACGCGAGAGCCGACCGGCCTGACCGACGTGCTCAACGTCAGTGTTAGCGCGCCCTGTCTCGCGGTTCATGCCGATGTAACGTGTTGTCATAGTGGTGTCCCTGTTTCACCGCCGCTGTCGCCGGGGTGTTTATGCAGATGAAGCACTTTTCCGTTTGAAGAAAGCGATCCGGCGGTATGGGTAATATTGCCTTTCATCGTCCCGCCTTTGGTGACCTCGAGTGACCCGGTCGTCAGCTTGTTGGTGCAGACCACCTCTGGGGTGTCGAGGGTGATGCGGGTCTCCGCTTTCACCGTCACCACCGGCACCGTCACGGCGATGGAATCCGACGCCGTAATGTCTGCGGTTTTTATGCCGCTTACGGTCAGCGCGCCGGTCTCCGGCTCGTACTCGATAACCGCCCCGTCAGGAAAGGTAATGTGAAATGCATCAGCCGATGCCGACGGTGCGGGGTAGTCATCAGAGAAAATACCGGGCAGCACAAAGGCGGTATCGAGCTCGCCGCCCACGGCCAGCAGTAAAACCTGCTCGCCCACAGAGGGAGCCTACCACGTGCGAGAGCGACCAGCGCGCGACGTCAGCCACTGAAGCCAATCGGTAACGATGCCGCCAGTCTGGACACGGCAGCGCCCGTTATCGAGGTCAACTTCGACGATAACGCCGGTGCGGATCAGATTGCGTAGGAGACGTAAAGCGTCCTGAAGATTTGCGCGAGTATTCATACATTGAAGGATCCGCCCAGAGTTCTGAGCGGCAATTTGTATTAATTTGATGAGTCAGGGCACAACAAGGGTCAAGAATAAAGATTGGCGTTGATAACGCTACAGGCAGTCAGTCATTTATGAATACTGAGAAGCATTTTTCCGGTTCAATTAGTTGTTCACCATCCCAGAAAGACACATACATATGATGAAGGCCTTTATATTTTGTATCTTCCCAATGCGGAGCGAAATATCTACCATCTGAATACTTTGCAGGCTCAAAAAAATAATGATCTCCATTGTTCTCAGCATCTGCCGCTTCCGCTCCAGTATTTTTTACTCTAAATTTAAATTTGGGGTTGTCGTAAGTGATCGTAGAATGATAATACCCCTTAAATGAAATACCCATTCCTTTTCTAACCACCCGAGAGCAAGAAATCTAATTATCATCAGATGGATCGTTTTTGTCCCTTTTCAGACTGGCTCGTATATAGAAATCACTATCAAGCATCCCTGTTGGCAAAAGCTTGTAGTATGACTCATTCTTTAAAAGATGCTGCCTGTAATTAATTGATTTCCCCGACGCATCCTTATAATTCGGGGTGATATAATGAAGAGAAACCTCTTCATTATTTTTTATTTTTGTTCTCACTGCCAGTTGATTGGTATCAAAGCCTAAAAGTTTTGCTAAACTATCACCTATCATAATCGAGTTTTTCGGTGCCTTTTGTTGTAGTTTAGCTGCTACGTCGACAAAAAAAGATGTAGCAGTTACCTCCTGACTTTCCATATAACCATATTTACCCCAGATAACTTGGTCATGTGCTCCATAGTCGATTCCTATACGTATGCCAAGATTTTCATCTACCCCCAGCTCATTTAGTTTAGGGATTACCGTACTTTTAAACATATCGATTAAATATGTCGCGCAATTCAATGCATCAATGGCACTGTCTGCAATGCGACCTTCTCTCTCGCACTTATCACTTCTAAAGAAGGCCATCACAGCATCACCCATAATACGATGCACATGTCCATCGAAAGAGTTTACTGTTTCTATTGCACATCTAATAATATCATTTTTTATTTTAAAAACAGTTTCAGGACTGAAGATTACACCAAGTTTAGTGGAGCCAATGATATCCATAAACATAGTAACTGAGTAGCCATTTCTCAACTCTCCTTCATCCATATTATCGAAATCAGGATGACATCCAAAACTTGGCATTAATCGGCCATGCTTTCCAAAATTATGCCTCACTAATTCAGTTATCCCGTAATGTTGTTCATTAGAATCAGCACGCACGCTTTCTAAGGCAACAGAGCTTTTCACAAAATCATATCTACTATCTAGATTTTCCATCCCTGCAAGGGAACTCGATGCTGCCTCAGAAATATAGCCAGAATCACGCAACCGTATACTCCTGGACTCAGAAATAGTTTTCTCTAAGCTTTTTTCCAAATTAGAATATATATTTTTAGTCGACATAAACCCCTCTTAGCAATTAGCTATAATAATCATATACACTGAAAAACACAGGACGTACGCAGTTGCTTCAATACAGGTTATTGCAGTAATCTGCTTATTATACTTTGCAACGAGCGCTTTGGATAAATTATGATTTAATGAAATTAATTCATTTAAATACTCCAGTTTAGATACTGAATTAAAACGTTCTTTATATAAATGTAACTCATGGAAATTAATTGAAATATCAACAAATGAAAAGGTGTTACTTACCGTACTTGGTTTAATATATGGAGTAATACCTCTAAGCGAGAAAACAATTGACGTTATTAGTAAAAAAATCATTAAACTTATCAGAACAGCAAGAACAGCTTTATCTGAATCAACTATCACCATACCAGTGATGTTCTTGAAGTTTACAGACAGAGCAACTAATAGTGCTGATGACAAACTAAGTAATATAGTAGACTTAGTGTTTGCTGAGTTTAGATAAGAGTCAGTACGAATAATAACCTTTATCATTAATTCAATTTTTTTGTCTATCGCGCCTTCATTCCCCTTGCTTAATTTTCGCACTGGCACCTCGCATTTTTAAGATCACTCCGATAGATAATTAACAATCTTTGTGGATGCAAAGTCAATATCGGAAGGCGAAAATCCAAGCAAGATACGTGCAGGGTATTCTACAGAGCCGCTATTAGGGCTAGGTTTGTCCTTAAGCCCGTACTGATGCACATTCACCATCCTTTGCACCTTGCCAGTGAACTCCACAACCGCCACATCATTTCCCGCCGTGGCTTTCATAAAGCGACTGATGCGGAGTTTCGCGAACATTTCCCGCTTAACCCGGTCTTTCTTCGCTTTCACCGGCTGGCGTTTTCGTGCGGCGTATGGGGTGCCGTCGGGCGCTTTCTGCGTTTTAATCCGGCGCTGTTGTCGGGCTCTCAGGGGCTTCGCGATATCTGCGGCCATCTTGCGCCGGGCGGTCGGTGACAGCGCCGCAATCAGCCCGGCGAGCTTATCGTCGAACGGTTTAAAGTCATTCATACGAGCGGCTCAGGGGCTGAGGTTTCGGCACTGTCTCGATATGCAGTTTTCCCCCGTCTTCCCTGACGATGGTGCGCTCGGTCAGCATCAGGCTGATACTGATATCGGCGCTGTCGTTGTCGTTGATATCGGCAAAATAGGGGAAGCCTTTTTGCGACCCTCGTCGGTCGTCATAATGTCGGCCTGATGGATGCGCAACCATGCCTGAATCGGCACGAGCAGCAGCTCGATATCGCCGGTGAAGTCGGTCACCACCACATTGAGCGTGTATTGATTTTCAAACGACAGCGACGCCGCCAGCGTCGAGGCCAGTTTTCCGTTATCGATAAAGATACGCATCATTTCGGGATTACGCGCCAAATCAGGCACGGCGTGTCAGTTAAGGCTTTTCGCAGACTCTTTGGCTTGTACATCGATTTTGTCCTGGCAGTTTTTTACCGTTCTGACCTGAAGCGCGCAGCCCTCGAGGGCGCTTACGAGCTGGCGTATATCCGCGCTCAGATCGCCATTGGTGGTCGGGTCACTTCCCGGCATCGGGCAAAGGCTGACCCTCGGGCAAGCGTTGTAAACAATCACCGGCGTCGGCACAGGCGGCGCGCTGGTGCAACCGGCGCACAGCATCAGGCAAATCAGCGCAGTACCAGCGGCGAATCTGTTCATTCTCATTGAGTAACCTCGTTATAGTCTGTTCCCGGCGTTGATGAGTTCACCACGCAGTAAGACCTGAGCGGTTTCGTTTTCACCACTGATACGGTGGGCGGTTTTGAGCTGGCTTTTCAGCATGCTGATAACCGTTTTTTGCTTACCCGCGACTTTAAAGGACTATGCGCTGTTAGGCCCGGATGTGGTGATTGTGTGATCAGCGATCACGCATGCAGCGGATCCTGCTGATGAAGCGAGGAAGATTTCGCAGGTGTTGTTGCAGCATCACTGAAGTGAAGGCGCAGGGGGAACTCTGCGCCTGATTTCCTGATTACAGTTGTACATACAATTTAATCATTCTGGGCAATGTATTCATTTATTCGACTTCAGCGAGAACCTTGATATTTTCTGGATCTTGAGTGCTTTCTTGAGGCGGAACAACCTCATAGCCAGCGCGCTTTACTATCCAGAGAAAAGTTTCCAGAGAGGCTATATGTTCATCTTTTCGAATTTGGCGAACATTGGTAACAACACCATTTTCAATGGTTAATGCAATATTGATAGCTTCATGCTCAGATTCCATTATTTAATCCCCATATAGTGGCTTTCAGATAGTTTTATCGAGTTGACGCGGAGAGGCTTTCATGCGCCCGAACAACACTATCCGCTCATCCAATTTTTATAATGTGTGGTAGCGCAAACAAATAGTCGGAAAATTTTGCGATTTTTTATAAAGAATAATTTTTCCTATGTATCGAAGGAAATATAGGGCATGAAATAAATAACATTATCCAAAACACGGTAGTCAGTTGGTTCGACAGAGAAAAACGTATGCTTTCCCTAAATATACTAAGTATGTGAATATTGCTGTGGCAAAGCATACGCGTATTACTATTCCAGCAGATGGAGGTTGGGACACTTGGTTTGATAGTGGGAGCGTGACGTCTGATTTTATGGTGACGCGTGGATAGAGCTTAATAAAATCGTACGAAACTGGCGCAGAGAACTATCCGCGCCAGTAGCTCAAATTTTTTCAGGCTTTCCGCTCTTCAGACTGCGATGCACCGCCTCGCAAATCCGGCTGACCGCCAGTCCGTCCACCGCTGTGACCGGGTAAGGTGAACGGTTCCTGACCGCCCGCACAAAGTCGTTTATCGGATCGATACCGAAACCACTGGCGATGCCGTTGCGGTAGTTGATGAAATAGCTGTTGGGCGTGAGCGTCATGCCCGGCGTGGTGATTTCCAGCCCGAGATGTTGGGAAGTACTGCGGATATACGTTGCCTCGCAGAGAATATCGATACGTCCGTCGTTGTCCTTCGGAAAGCCCTCCGGCAGCACCCACGAGTTTTCCACCACCCACGAACTGCCGTCGGCCATCGTCAGCAGGCTCTGCACGCTGTCGAAGGTGTCGAGGCCGCATTCGACCATCAGCCGCTTCTGCCCGACGGCATACACCGACACCACCTCCTGTCCGGAAAGGTGGCGCACAAGGTCAAAGCAGTGGGAACCGAGAAACCACACCGGGGAGCTTGCGCCCGCCCAGTTCAGCCACTCTGTCGGCACGCTAATCACGTCGTCCATGCTGATATGCCCGCGCAGGATGCGCCCGGCTTCCGGCTTCTCAAGTTCAGCCTTAATGCGCATCACCGCCAGGTCCCAGCGTTTGTGGAAATCGACGCCGACCAGCAGGTCCCGTTGCTGCGCCATCTCCACGATAAGCTCGCACTCGCGTACTGAGGTGGCGAGCGGTTTCTCCGCCAGCACATGCTTGCCGTGGCGCAGGGCGGTGAGGATGGATTCGGTGTGGTACGGGTCCGGTGTCGCCACCGAGACCACGTCGATAGCTTCCTCCTGCAGCAGGACATCCAGCCGGGTGTAGCCGATTACGCCGTAGGCCATGGCAAGGTCGTCACAGCGTTCTGTGTCGGTGTCGCAGATGGCGACCAGCACCGTGTCCGGGTTATGGCGGTACGCGTTCATATGGTGTTTGCCGTAGATACCTGCGCCGACCACGGCGGCTCTGATTTTGTTCATTAGTGAGTCCTCAGAATAAGCCCAGGGAAAACAGCCAGCCGATGATGACCGCCAGCGGCC
>NZ_JAGRQY010000194.1:0-8326 GCF_018223905.1 Klebsiella sp. 28 | reverse complement strand
GTTGACCACCATCACCTCATCGGGCCGGGCGATCGGGTGGTTATTGACGCTCCAACCTATCCGATGGCCATCAGCGCCATTCAGGGCGCCTCCTGCCGCCCCGTCGGGGTTGCGCTTCCGCAGCAGGGATGGGACTGCGATGGACTGGCGGCGACTATTGCGCAGACTGCGCCGCGGCTGGCGTGGCTGATGCCGGATCTTCACAACCCCACCGGACGCTGTATGGATGCCCCCACCCGCCAGCGGGTTGCGGACATCGCCGCCAGGACGCGAACAACGCTGGTAATCGACGAGACCATGGCCGACCTTTGGTATAACGCGCCGCCGCCCCCGCCGCTGGCCAGCTTCAATCCCGATGCCGCGGTGCTCACCATTGGTTCGGCCGGGAAAAGCTTCTGGGGGGGACTACGTATCGGCTGGATCCGCGCCAGCGCGCGGACCATCGCCTCGCTTATTCAGGCCCGCGATTCGCTGGATTTGGGTACGCCGCTGCTGGAGCAACTGGCCTGCAGCTGGCTACTGGGAAATGCCGCCACACTGCTGCCGCCGCGGCGGGAGATGCTCAAGGCGCGCCGGGACATGTGCGAAACGCTGATGGCGGAATATTTTCCCCGCTGGCGGTTTTCGCCACCGGAAGGTGGGCTCTCTTTTTGGGTGGAACTTCCTGACATGCTGGCCACCCTGTTCTCTGCGCGTGCGGAAAGCCAGGGGATCCATATCGGCACCGGTACGCGGTTTGGGCTGGAAGGGGCGTTCGATCGCTATTTACGTCTGCCGTTTACGCTGCCGGATGAAGCATTGCGCCGGGCCTTCTCCACGCTACAACCGCTGTGGCAAAGCCTTGCTGAACAGAAGGAAAATACACGTTTGCGAAAAATAATATAAGAAAATAGCGACGGGCTGACTTCAGCCCGTCAAATGACCTTCATCCATGAGGTATATGAGATGTTTTTATAAAATTGCCTGGCTATCCTGCCCTCTGGTTATGGCAACCCAATGACAGAAAGAAGGCAATTTCATTAATGCTGGCGCGGAATAGGAAACCCTTTCAGGGAAATAATAAAGCCATCTTCATCTTTTTTGATTTTAGCGCCGGTGTCACACCAGTCGGAAGCAATGCGAAAGAACTCATCACTACCGATATTCCAGTTCAGGCGGACGTGTTTTACGTATCCTGAGCGCAACATATCGCAAGCTTCGCTATAGTTGCTGGCTGTAGAGAATTGTTGTTTCATTTTTTCTTCTTCAGAAGTTTTCTTAATGCTTTGATTTCTTTAGGGGTAAGTGGCGTCGCTTCCTCTTCGGTATGCTGGCTGTCAATGTCCTCTTCCGTCACCCCCGCCTCACCTGCTGACTCCTCCAGCTGAAAAGCCAGCTGCAGCAGCTTTTCCGTTGCCGTTCCCAGGTTCTCGTTATTAACTTCCGCATAATGACGCAACTTTTCTTTTAGCTCTGCGTCAATTTTTACATTCAAAACCACTGTGGTCATAGCTACGCTTCCCGTGCAATAAAATCATCATAATTAATACACGAAGTTAACATGCTGATCCAGAGATATATTTTACAGCATGAGCCTGGCAACAAATTCCCATCAGTAAGATGCGCTTTATTTATGACATGCAAATGACATTAATATTTCAGTAGTATTTCAGATTTATGACAAGTAAATATTATGGAATAAAAGAAGGGGGTTTTAACAACAAAAACTAATATGCGATCTTTATCAGAAATTAATTATTGCAGGAATAAAAACCGGACAAATATAAGGGAAACACCAGGCGGGAGAAATGGGTGGGGGCCCTGCCAGCTACATCCCGGCACACACGTCGTCTGCTCTGGCTGCTTCCTTCCGGACCTGACCTGGTAAACAGAGTAGCGTTGCGGGAGAACCAACAGAGCCCCCATTGAGAGCGTTAGTTGCCTAACGCGCTGGCGCATTATCCCTGCTGACCTGGTGAATTGCAAGCTCACACCGTCCGCCTGCTGGTTTATTGCGCAATAACGCGAATAAAACCAGCCACTCACGGTCAGCCTGTGAGATTGCGAGCCCGCGCTCAGCACACATCCGGGTTATCCACCATACTTATCCTCTTCGTCCTCTTTTATCACCAGTACATTGTCTCGACGGTAATCGAATGACTGACTCATCACCACAGACCATCACTCTGCCTTTACCTGCTATTGAAGGGATGACCATCGCCTTTCAGGGCGTAAACTACCTGCGTCCTGAAAAAATGCTCGACTTCGCGACCATCAGTCCCGCGCCGGTGCGGGCGGTTACGCCGCTGGCGCTGCTCTATTCCACCGTCGGCGTGCTGCGCCAGGTGGAGCTACGCAAGCTGCCGGTCTATATCAGCGGTCGGGTGGTGTACCCTATCTCGTCGTTAACCATGCCGGGCCTGCGCGCGAGGCTGATCATCAACGCCACTTCGCAGCGGTTGAAATTTCTTGAAAGTCTCATCGCCAGCTCAGCCTCCGACAATGTCCATGGCATGCAGATCCTCGGCCTCGCTCTGACGTTCACCGTCGAACAGGCCGCCTGACCCAGGCCGGCTGTACAGCTCCAGGATTAGCGCTTATGCTGACGTTTTGCCGGTAACAGGACAGAAAATGGCTCCGCACGACACATTTCCCCAACGCGTCTGGCACATCGTGGCGTCGATACCGGAAGGGTATGTCACGACCTACGGCGAGGTCGCCCGGCTGGCAGGTTCACCGCGCGCGGCGCGCCAGGTGGGCGGCGTATTGAAGCGCCTGCCGGAAGGGTCCACCCTGCCATGGCATCGGGTGGTCAATCGCCATGGCGATATCTCCCTCACCGGCCCCGATCTACAGCGGCAGCGTCAGGCGCTGCTGGCCGAGGGTGTGCAGGTCTCCGGCAGCGGCCATATCGATCTCCAGCATTATCGCTGGGTTTATTGAAGGCAAAAAAAAAGCCCCCATCCGGGGGCGTAGCGAGCTTACTGGGCGACAGGAACTGCGGTCTGCTGGACCGGAACCAGCGTCAGGTCGGCATGAGTGCCGCCCTGGTTTATTACCGTCTGCACGGTATCGGTAATAAACATCAACTGGCCGTTAACCGTGATCGCCGCGCTTAGCAGAATGCGAGCGTTCGGTTGAATATCTGCCGGGTTGTAAGGCAGCGCAAAGTTAAATGGCGCCTGTTTGCCTTCGGTACGCACCGCTTTTTGCGACAATACGCGGGCTGGCGCATCTGCCAGAGAAGCATCCGACAGGGTCACCGTCAGTACCGCATCCGGCGGTAAAGCGATTCTCTGGCGGATATTAATCGTCCCCGTGACGCTCGGCTGCTGCTGCGCCACGCTCAGCGTAGCGATACCGTAAGGGTCGGGCGCGGCCGCCTGCGTCGAAGAATTGTTCGAGTGGTGATTAGCACAGGCGGTCAGCGTCGCGGCGACGGCTAAGGCACTAAACATATAGGCAAATTTCATGATGTTCTCCTTATCATCCCTTAATACCCAGGAGGATGTTCCGCCGCTTCGCCGGCAGGAACTTTCGTGTCGTCAATAAGTGTGGCACAGATCTCAGATTTGTTCCTGTTAACTGGTCGTTATTCAGATTATTACACCCATCGGACCACTTGCGATTCCAGGTTATACTTGGCCACATTACGCGCGCTGCGCCGCTATTGTTAATTGAGGATAAGTATGAGTCAGGCACTCTCTAACCTGCTGGCATTATTAGATCTGGAAAAAATTGAGGAAGGGTTGTTTCGCGGGCAGAGCGAAGACCTGGGGTTACGTCAGGTTTTTGGCGGCCAGGTAGTGGGTCAGGCGCTGTATGCGGCAAAAGAGACCGTGCCCGTTGAGCGTCTGGTTCATTCGTTTCACAGCTACTTTCTTCGCCCCGGCGATAGCCAGAAGCCGATCGTTTACGATGTGGAGGTGCTGCGCGACGGCAACAGCTTCAGCGCCCGTCGGGTCGCCGCCATCCAGAACGGGAAGCCGATTTTCTATATGACCGCCTCCTTCCAGGCGCCAGAGAATGGCTATGAGCATCAGAAAGCAATGCCGGCCGCCCCCTCCCCTGACGGCCTGCCTTCGGAAACCGATATCGCTCGCAAGCTGGCGCATCTCCTGCCGCCGCAGGTGAAAGACAAATTCCTCTGCGATAAACCGCTGGAGATCCGTCCGGTAGAGTTTCATAACCCAATGAAAGGCCATATCGCCGAACCGGTGCGCCAGGTCTGGCTGCGCGCCAACGGCGCCGTCCCTGACGATCTGCGTATTCATCAGTATCTGCTGGGCTATGCTTCAGACTTTAACTTCCTGCCGGTGGCGCTGCAGCCGCACGGCGTTGGTTTCCTTGAGCCCGGCATGCAGGTCGCCACCATCGACCACTCTATGTGGTTCCACCGGCCGTTTAATATTAATGAATGGCTGCTGTATAGCGTCGAAAGCACCTCGGCCTCCAGCGCCCGCGGCTTCGTTCGCGGCGAATTCTACACCCAGGATGGCACGCTGGTTGCCTCAACGGTTCAGGAAGGGGTGATGCGCAACCGCAACGCATAAAAAAAGCCTCCCGGACGGGAGGCTTTTCGCTATCAGGAGAGAATGGCTTTTTTATCAGGCGTTATAGGCGTTTTCGCCATGGCTGTTGACGTCCAGCCCTTCGCGCTCCTGCTCTTCCGGCACGCGCAGCCCGACGGTCATATCCGCCACTTTGTAGCCGATGAACGCCACAACGCCGGACCAGACCACGGTGATGGCGATACTTTCCAGTTGCACCAGCAGTTGATGGCCCATGGTGACGCCTTCCGCATAACCGACGCCGCCCAGAGAAGTCGCCGCGAAGATACCAGTCAGGATACAGCCGACGATGCCGCAGACGCCGTGAACGCCGAAGACGTCGCAAGGATCATCCACACGCAGCCAGCGTTTCAGCGCAGTCACGCCCCAGATACCCGCCAGGCCAGAGGCGATACCGACGATCAGCGCCCCGCCGACACCGATATAACCACACGCCGGCGTAACGCCAACCAGACCGGCAATTGCCCCGGAGCAGGCGCCCAGCAGTGAAGGTTTGCCGCGCAGAGCCCATTCGCCAAAGGTCCACGCCAGGATAGCCGCAGCGGTCGCCACGACGGTGTTAACGAACGCCAGGGCCGCAATTTCATTCGCTGCGCTGGCAGAGCCGGCGTTGAAGCCGAACCAGCCCACGTAGAGGATAGCGGTGCCAGTGAACACCATCGGCAGGTTATGCGGTTTGAACGCTTCTTTGCCGAAGCCCACGCGTTTGCCCATCATATAGGCGCCGACCAGCCCGGCGACCGCGGCGTTGATGTGCACAACGGTGCCGCCGGCGAAGTCCAGCGCGCCATGGGTCGCCAGCAGACCGCCGCCCCAAACCATATGCGCAATCGGCACGTAGGAGAGTGTCATCCACACCACCACGAAGATCAGTACCGCGGAGAAACGAATACGTTCCGCCAGCGCCCCGACAATCAGCCCGACGGTGATGCAGGCGAACGAGCCCTGGAAGGCCACGTGGATATACTGATAGAAGGTGCCCATCAGCGCTTTCAGCTCAATATTTTTCAGCATCACCCAGTCAAAGCTGCCGAAGAAGCTGCCGCCGGTGCCGAAGGCCAGGGTATAGCCATAAATCACCCACAATACGCAGACCAGGCCAAAGGTGACAATCACCTGAGTCAGCATGGACAGAACGTTCTTACCGCGGATCAGGCCGCCGTAAAACAGCGCAATCCCCGGGATAGTCATAAACAGAACCAGCGCGGTGCAAATCATCATAAACGCGTTATCGGCTTTGTCCGCCACCGCAGGCGCGGCCATCGCCAGCCCCGGCAGAAGGGCTAATGCCCCCAGACCCGATTTCATTGTTGCCATTTTCATTGTTTCGTTCCCCATCACTGTGTGGTCTGGAAATTACAGTGCCGCTTCGTCAGCTTCGCCGGTACGGATGCGAATGACGCGCTGCAATTCAGCGACGAAAATTTTGCCGTCGCCAATTTTTCCGGTGTAAGCCGCTTTGCTGATGACATCGATGACTTCATCCAGCTGATCGTCGGCAATCGCCACATCAATCTTCACTTTTGGCAGAAAGTTGACGCTATACTCGGCGCCGCGGTAGAGCTCCGCGTGACCTTTCTGACGGCCAAATCCTTTGACTTCAGTGACCGTCAGGCCCTGAATGCCGATGGAAGACAAAGCTTCACGCACGTCTTCCAATTTGAATGGTTTGATTACCACGGTAACCAGCTTCATAAGTCCCCTCCAGTCAGTATTCGGTAATGGCCGCAGCTAACACGATGGATATAAAGCAAGGGCTATGCCAGAAATGAAAAAAGGCCGCAAAGCGGCCCTTTGATGGCAAAAAACAGGGGACAGGTCAGGCAATATCCTGCGCAACGGCGCCTGGCGCGCAAAAATGCACCACAACGGTGCATTTGATGTAACGTTTTTGCACCATCGCAGGCCGCCCAGCGTTCCCTGCCTGCTGGTGGTGCATCAGGCGCTGAGCGACTCCTCTCTGGCGCTGGCCGCCAGCTCTTCGCCGGCCAGCTGCAGCTGATACATCTGCCAGTAGCGGCCTTTCGCCGCCAGCAGCTGCTGATGGGTGCCCCGCTCGACAGCCTGACCTCGATGCAGAACCAGGATGGTATCGGCCTCCACAATGGTCGACAGCCGATGGGCAATAACCACGAGGGTGGTATGCTGGCGGACCTTCGCCAGCGCCTGCTGGATCGCCTGCTCGGTACCGGAGTCGATGTTTGCCGTCGCCTCATCCAAAATCAGTACCTGCGGGGTATCCACCAGCACGCGCGCCAGCGCCAGCAGCTGCTTCTGCCCGACGGAGAGATTATTGCCCTGCTCGCCCAGTTGGGTGTACAGCCCATCGCTCATGCTGCGCGCCACCGCCGCCAGCTGCACCGCCTCCAGCGCTTCCCAAACCTGCGCCTCACTGATGTCCCGGCCCAGCGCGACGTTGGCGTAGAAGGTATCCGCCAGCACTACGGGATCCTGTTGCACCATAGCGATGCCCCGACGCAACGCGCTGTGGCTGAGGGATGCGAGCGGTCGACCATCGATGCGGATCTCGCCGTGGGTTAACGGGTAATAGCCCATCATCAGACTGGCGAGGGTACTTTTTCCGCTGCCGGTATGTCCGACCAGCGCCACGAAGCTGCGGGAGGGAATATCCAGCGTGATATCCTGGAGAACCAGACGGTCCCCCCGGTAAGCAAAGGAGAGATGGTCAATTTCCACCCGACCGCTGCTCAGCGGCGCGTCATCCGTACCCCACGCCTGGCGCGGGCGATCCATCAGCTCGAAAACGCGCTCGCCGGCGACCACCGCCTGCTGCAGCATCGACTGCTGGGTGGTCAGCTCGATAAGCGGCTCGTTAAGGCGTCCAAGATAGCTGATAAACGCGTACAGGACCCCAACCTCGATCGTGCCCACCGCGCTAAAGCCGAACAGCATCAGCAGCCCGCACAGCACCAGCGAGGAAAAAAGGCTCAGCAGCGGGCGCAGCAGAAAACCGTCCAGGCGCAGCGTCTGCATCCGCGCCAGATAGTGGGCATAGCTGGCCTCGCGCATCCGTTCGCCAAAGCGCGCCTGCTGGCGGAACTGCTGGATGACGCCCATGCCGTTGATCACTTCGTTGAAGCCATCGTTGATGTCGGCAAGCCAGGCGCGCACCCGCCGCACGATCGGCGTGCTATAGCGCTGATAGATAATCATCACGATCAGCACCGCCGGGAAAATCGCGATCGCCACCAGCGCCATCCGCCAGTCGAGGCTAAACATCGCCACCAGCATCGCGCCGATCAGCGCGGCGCTGCGCAGTACCGTAGCCACCACCGTCACGTACAGATCGCGAATGACTTCCGTATCGTTGGTTACCCGTGAGATAAGCTGCCCAACCGGCTGGGTATCAAACTCGCTGAGCGGCTGATGCAGGGCGGCATCCATCACGTCGCTGCGCAACTGCTGGACGACGCCGACCGCGGCGCGGTTAAACAGCAGCGACTGGTTATAGTGCAGGAGCGCCGCCAGCAGCTGCAGGCCGATATAGGCTACCGCCAGGCCGGCCACCAGCTTCAGCGGCAGCGTATGTTTCGCCACCATGTTGTCGATGAAATAGCTGATAAGCAGCGGGCCGCTCACTTCCGCCGCCGCCGCAATCCACATCATCGCCACCGCGATGGCCAACGGCTTGCGCCACGGTGAACCATAGGCCAGCAGGCGTTTAAGCGTCGGCCAGAGTTCGGTAAAGCTACGCATCCAGGGCCTCCTCTTGCGTCTGCGGAACCTCGTCGAGCGCGGCCTCCAGCTGCTGATAT
>NZ_JAGRQY010000193.1:0-13380 GCF_018223905.1 Klebsiella sp. 28 | reverse complement strand
GTATTGGATTATTCTTTGTCGGCTTTTGTTTAAATATCGGCTGGCCAGCCTTTACCGCGTACGGTATGGCCGTTTCGGATAGCAAAACCTATCCAATCGCCTCTTCCATAATTAATAGCGGCGGCAACCTCGGTGGATTTGTCGCGCCGATGGCGGCTGGTTTCTTGCTTGATAAAACTGGGAGTTTTAATTCTGTATTTACCTATTTTGGTATCTGCGCCGCCATTGGTTTGGTGGTGATTCTTTTCCTCGATGAACCACAATAACGGAAATATATCCTGTTAATTAATATGACGTAATGTCATGGAGTGAAACTATGTTATTAAAAGATAAAGTCGCCATTATTACTGGCGCGGCCTCCGCACGCGGTTTGGGCTTCGCGACTGCGAAATTATTCGCCGAAAACGGCGCGAAAGTGGTCATTATCGACCTCAATGGCGAAGCCAGTAAAACCGCCGCGGCGGCATTAGGCGAAGGCCATCTCGGCCTGGCGGCCAACGTCGCTGATGAAGTGCAGGTGCAGGCGGCCATCGAACAGATCCTGGCGAAATACGGTCGGGTTGATGTACTGGTCAATAACGCCGGGATTACCCAGCCGTTGAAGCTGATGGATATCAAGCGCGCCAACTATGACGCGGTGCTTGATGTTAGCCTGCGCGGCACGCTGCTGATGTCGCAGGCGGTTATCCCCACCATGCGGGCGCAAAAATCCGGCAGCATCGTCTGCATCTCGTCCGTCTCCGCCCAGCGCGGCGGCGGTATCTTTGGCGGACCGCACTACAGCGCGGCAAAAGCCGGGGTGCTGGGTCTGGCGCGGGCGATGGCGCGCGAGCTTGGCCCGGATAACGTCCGCGTTAACTGCATCACCCCGGGGCTGATTCAGACCGACATTACCGCCGGCAAGCTGACTGATGACATGACGGCCAACATTCTTGCCGGCATTCCGATGAACCGCCTTGGCGACGCGATAGACATCGCGCGCGCCGCGCTGTTCCTCGGCAGCGATCTTTCCTCCTACTCCACCGGCATCACCCTGGACGTTAACGGCGGCATGTTAATTCACTAAGCGAGGCAAACAGATGAAGATGACCGAATCACAAAAAGTCGCCGCGGCGGCGTGGCGTATTCGCCGTTACGCCCTGCAAATGGGGGAAGTGCAGGGGCAGGGCTATATCGGCCAGGCGCTGGGCTATGCCGATGTGCTCGCCACCGCCTTCAGCCATGCCATGACCTATCGCCCGGAAGATCCCGAGTGGGAGGGGCGCGATCGCTTCCTGCTCTCTCATGGCCATTACGCTATCGCTTATTATGCCGCGCTGCTGGAGGCGGGCATTATCCCGGAAGCCGAACTGGAAACCTACGGCTCCGACGACAGCCGCCTGCCGATGTCCGGCATGGCGACCTACACCCCGGGGATGGAGATGTCCGGCGGCTCGCTGGGGCAGGGGCTGTCTATCGCCGTCGGCATGGCGCTCGGGCTGCGGCAGAAACAGAGTAAGGCCTGGGTCTACAACTCCATGTCCGATGGGGAGCTGGACGAAGGGTCGACCTGGGAGGCGGCGATGTCGGCGGCTCACTATGGCCTGAGCAACCTGATTAACCTTGTCGATGTCAACAAACAGCAGGCTGACGGCGATTCACGCAAAATCCTCGGCTTTGAGCCGCTGCAGGATAAATGGGCCGCCTTCGGCTGGTACGTACAGCGCGTGGACGGTAACGATCTGCCGGCGGTGATGGCCGCCTTTGACAACGCGAAAAGTTATTCCGGCAATCAGCCGCGGGTCATTTTATGCGACACGCTGATGGGCAAAGGGGTGCCGTTCCTCGAAACCCGCGATAAAAACCATTTTATTCGCGTCGATGCCGACGAATGGCAAAAAGCGATCGCGGTGCTGGACGCTAACAAACCGGAAGGAGTGCTGTAATGAGCCAGAGTCAACCCCGTTTAAAAACGTCGGCGATGATCGCCTCGATTGCTGATGAAGGCCAGGCGACCGTCCCTGCGCCCTTCGGCGTCGCGCTGTCAAAACTGGCGGCGCAGCGCCCGGACATCGTCGGCATGACCGCGGACCTGTCAAAATATACCGACCTGCATATTTTCGCCCAGGCCTTCCCGGATCGCTTTTTCCAGATGGGCATGGCCGAACAGCTGCTGATGGCGGCGGCAGGGGGGATGGCGAAGGAGGGATTTATTCCTTTCGCCACCACCTATGCCGCCTTTGCAACCCGTCGCGCCTATGATTTTATTCACCAGGTCATCGCCGAAGAGCATCTGAACGTGAAGATCTGCGCGGCGCTGCCGGGCCTGACGACCGGCTATGGCCCCAGCCATCAGGCCACCGAAGATCTGGCGATCATGCGCGGTATCCCCGGGATGGTTATCGTCGATCCTTGCGATGCGCTGGAGATAGAGCAGGCGGTACCGGCCATTGCCGATCACCAGGGGCCGGTGTATATGCGTCTGCTGCGCGGTAAGGTGCCTCTGGTGCTGGATAAATATGACTATCAGTTCGAACTGGGTAAGGCGAAGCTGCTGGAGGACGGCAACGATGTGCTGATTATCTCCTCCGGGCTGATGACCATGCGCGCGCTGGAGGCGGCTGAAAAGCTGCGGGCCGATAATATCGGCGTGGCGGTCCTGCACGTGCCGACCATCAAACCGCTGGATGAGAAAGCGATTATTGAACAGGCGTCGAAGCCGGGCCGCCTGGTGGTAACTGCGGAGAACCACACCGCGGTCGGCGGCCTGGGGGAAGCGGTGGCCGCGCTGCTGATGCGTAAGGGCGTACGCTGTGAGCTGGATAGCGTGGGGCTGCCCGACGCGTTCCTGTTAGCCGGCGCCCTGCCGACCCTCCACGATCGCTACGGCATCTCCACCGCGAAGATTGTCGAAAAAATTAAGTATCGTCTGCGTTAACCGCACTGCTATGACCCACTGGCCGCTGAGCGCGCTCGGCGGCCTTCTCATGCCCGCCAGCCAGGCGCGGCATTCTTTTGCAGATTTTATGCGGCCTGTCACAAAATCTGCTAGACTGCGCCCCTTCATGGCATTGTGGTTTTTGCCATCTCTTATCGCAATAATCTCCCTGAAAACTACGCCCTTCACCGGGCCGGGGCGGTTCGGAGTTGTTATGTCTTTTGATTCCCTTGGCCTGAATCCCGATATCCTGCGCGCTGTCGCTGAGCAGGGCTACGTTGAGCCGACCCCTATCCAGCAGCAGGCGATCCCGGCGGTACTGCAGGGCCGTGACCTGATGGCTAGCGCCCAGACCGGCACCGGTAAAACGGCGGGCTTTACCCTGCCGCTGCTGCAGCGCCTGATCCAGAATGAGCCGCACGCAAAGGGCCGTCGTCCGGTGCGCGCGCTGATCCTGACCCCGACCCGTGAGCTGGCGGCGCAGGTGGGCGAGAACGTCCGCGATTACAGTAAATACCTAAATATTCGCTCGCTGGTGGTCTTCGGCGGCGTGAGTATCAACCCGCAGATGATGAAGCTGCGCGGCGGCGTCGACATCCTCGTCGCCACCCCGGGCCGTCTGCTGGACCTCGAACATCAGAACGCCGTCAGTCTTGATAAAGTTGAAATCCTCGTGCTGGACGAAGCGGACCGTATGCTGGATATGGGCTTTATCCATGACATCCGTCGCGTACTGGCCAAACTGCCGGCGCGTCGACAGAACCTGCTGTTCTCGGCGACCTTCTCCGACGAGATCAAGGGCCTGGCCGAGAAACTGCTGCACAACCCGCTGGAAGTGGAAGTGGCGCGTCGTAACACCGCGTCCGAGCAGATCACCCAGCACGTCCATTTTGTTGACAAGAACCGCAAGCGTGAACTGCTGTCGCAGCTTATCGGCGAAGGCAACTGGCAGCAGGTGCTGGTGTTTACCCGTACCAAGCATGGCGCCAACCACCTCGCGGAACAGCTCAACAAAGACGGCATCCGCAGCGCGGCGATCCATGGCAACAAGAGCCAGGGAGCGCGTACCCGCGCGCTGGCCGACTTTAAATCCGGCGGCATTCGCGTGCTGGTGGCGACCGATATCGCCGCCCGCGGTCTGGATATCGAAGAGCTGCCGCACGTGGTGAACTACGAGCTGCCGAACGTACCGGAAGATTACGTCCACCGTATCGGCCGTACCGGTCGCGCGGCGGCCACCGGCGAAGCCTTATCGCTGGTGTGCGTGGATGAGCATAAGCTGCTGCGCGATATCGAGCGCCTGCTGAAAAAAGAGATCCCGCGCATCGCGATTGCCGGCTATGAGCCGGATCCGTCCATTAAAGCCGAACCTATCCAGAACGGTCGCCAGCAGCGCGGCGGCGGTCGTGGGCAAGGTCAGGGGCGCGGCGGCCAGGGTCAGGGACGCAGCGGACAGCCGCGCAGCCAGAATAATGCCCCGCGCCGTCAGGACGGCGAGGCGCCGAAAGCGCGCACTCAGGACGGCAAACCGCCGCGCCGCCGTCGCCCGCGTAAACCGGCTGGCGAATAACACGCTGATGTCCGGGCCGCGATAACGCGCCCCGGCTCAGGCCCGTCTGTCCGCTACGCGGCGGCGGGCCTTTTTCTTTCCATTACACTATTTGTCGAGCAGGCTTCCACACTCCGCAGAAAGCAATACCTCCTGGCGGGCAAAAATGGCACAATAGTGGCTGTTTATACAGTATTCAGGTTTTCTCATGGCTTTGACCGCTGCGCTGAAAGCGCAAATCGCCGCCTGGTATAAGGCGCTTCAGGAACAGATCCCGGACTTTATTCCGCGTCCCCCGCAGCGGCAGATGATCGCCGATGTGGCGAAAACCCTTGCCGGGGAAGAGGGCAGGCATCTGGCTATCGAAGCGCCGACCGGTGTCGGCAAAACGCTGTCATATCTGATCCCGGGCATCGCCATCGCCCGCGAGGAACAAAAAACGCTGGTGGTCAGCACCGCCAACGTCGCCCTGCAGGATCAAATCTACAGTAAGGACCTGCCGCTGCTGCGTAAAATCATTCCCGACCTGCGCTTCACCGCCGCCTTTGGCCGCGGACGCTACGTCTGTCCGCGCAACCTGACGGCGCTGGCCAGCACCGAGCCGTCGCAGCAGGATCTGCTGGCCTTTCTCGATGACGATCTCACCCCGAATAATCAGGCGGAGCAGAAGCTGTGAGCGACCCTGAAGCAGGATCTCGACAGCTACCGCTGGGACGGCCTGCGCGACCATACCGACAAAGCCATCGACGATGGGCTATGGAGCCGGCTGAGCACCGATAAGGCCAGCTGCCTGAACCGCAACTGCCACTACTATCGCGAGTGCCCGTTCTTTGTGGCGCGGCGGGAAATTCAGGAGGCGGAAGTGGTGGTGGCCAACCATGCGCTGGTGATGGCGGCGATGGAGAGCGAAGCGGTGCTGCCGGAACCGAAAAACCTGCTGCTGGTCCTCGATGAAGGCCATCATCTGCCGGACGTCGCCCGCGACGCGCTGGAGATGAGCGCCGAGATCACCGCCCCCTGGTTTCGCCTGCAGCTGGATCTGTTCTGCAAGCTGGTGGCCACCTGCATGGAGCAGTTTCGTCCGAAAACCACGCCGCCGCTGGCCAATCCGGAGCGGCTCACCGCTCATTGCGAAGAGCTTTTCGAGCTGATTGCTTCGTTGAATAATATTCTCAATCTCTATATGCCCGCCGGTCAGGAAGCGGAGCATCGCTTCCCGATGGGCGAACTGCCGCAGGAGGTGATGGAGATCTGCCAGCGGCTGGCGAAGCTCACCGAGTTGCTGCGCGGCCTGGCGGAGCTGTTCCTGAACGATCTCAGCGAAAAGACCGGCAGCCATGACGTGGTGCGCCTGCATCGGGTGCTGCTGCAGATGAACCGCGCCCTTGGCATGTTTGAAAGCCAAAGCAAGCTGTGGCGCCTGGCGTCGCTGGCGCAGTCCTCAGGCGCGCCGGTAACCAAATGGGCGACGCGGGTGGTGCGCGACGGCCAGATCCACGTCTGGTTCCACTGCGTCGGGATCCGCGTCAGCGATCAGCTTGAACGGCTGCTGTGGCGCAGCGTGCCGCATATCGTGGTGACGTCAGCGACGCTGCGCTCGCTAAACAGCTTCTCGCGCCTGCAGGAGATGAGCGGTCTGAAGGAGAAAGCGGGGGACCGCTTCGTGGCGCTGGATTCGCCGTTCAACCACGTGGAGCAGGGGAAAATTATTATTCCTCAAATGCGTTATGAACCGCTGATGGATAACGAAGAGCAGCACATTGCCGAGATGGCGGCCTATTTTCGCCAGCAGGTGGAGAGCAAAAAACATCTCGGGATGCTGGTGCTGTTTGCCAGCGGGCGGGCGATGAACCGCTTCCTCGAGCATGTGACCGATCTGCGCCTGATGCTGTTGGTGCAGGGCGACCAGCCGCGCTACCGGCTGGTGGAGCTGCATCGCAAACGGGTGGAAAGCGGCGAGCGCAGCGTGCTGGTGGGTCTGCAGTCCTTTGCCGAAGGTCTCGATTTAAAAGGCGATCTGCTGAGCCAGGTGCATATCCATAAAATCGCTTTTCCGCCCATCGACAGCCCGGTAGTGATCACCGAAGGCGAATGGCTGAAAAGCCTCAATCGTTATCCCTTCGAGGTACAGAGTTTGCCCAGCGCCTCCTTTAATCTTATTCAGCAGGTGGGGCGTTTGATCCGTAGCCATAACTGCTGGGGAGAGGTGGTGATTTACGATAAGCGTCTGTTGACCAAAAACTACGGCGCGCGTCTACTGAACGCGTTACCTGTTTTTCCCATAGAGCAGCCGGGCGTTCCGGAGGTTATAGTAAAACGGAAAGCAAAACAGACAGCAAAACAGACGGGCCGCAAACGTCGCTGACGCCGGCGCGTGATGCACCAGGGGGAGCCATGGAGTACAGCAAAATTATAAAAGAGGTGGGTCGCGGTAAGAATCATGCCCGCGATCTCGATGAAGAGACCGCCCGTGCGCTCTACGCGCGGATGCTGAACGGCGAGGTGCCGGAGCTGGAGCTGGGGGGAATATTAATCGCCCTGCGCATTAAAGGCGAAGGCGAAGCGGAGATGAAAGGTTTTTACGCCGCGATGCAGCAGCATACGCTGCGCCTGACCCCGCCGGCCGGCAAGCCGATGCCGATCGTTATCCCCAGCTACAACGGCGCGCGCAAGCAGGCGAACCTCACGCCGCTGCTGGCGATGCTCCTGCACAAGCTGGGATTTCCGGTGGTGGTTCACGGCGTCAGTCACGATCCCACCCGGGTGCTGACCGAAACCATTTTTACCCTGCTGGACATTCCGGCCACCCTGCACGCCGGACAGGCTCAGGCGCAGCTGGAGGGCCATGAACCGGTGTATATCCCGGTGGGGGCCTTCTGTCCGCCGCTGGAGAAACAGCTGGCGATGCGCTGGCGGATGGGCGTACGCAACAGCGCCCATACCCTGGCCAAGCTGGCCACGCCGTTTGGCGAAGGGGAGGCATTGCGTCTCTCCAGCGTGTCGCATCCGGAATATGCTCCCCGGGTGGCGAACTTCTTTCGCGAGACCGGTGGCCGCGCGCTGCTGATGCATGGTACCGAGGGCGAAGTGTACGCCAACCCGCAGCGCTGTCCGCAGATCAGCCTGATTGATGAGCAGGGCGTGCGGGTGCTGTACGAACGCCAGACTGAGATGGCAGCGGAGGCGGTGGTCCTGCCGACCTCGAAAGACCCTGAGGTCACCGCGCGCTGGATTGAACGCTGCGTCGCTGGCGTCGAACCGGTGCCCAACTCGTTGAAGATCCAGCTTGCCTGCTGTCTGCTGGCCTGCGGGGAAGTGACCTCGCTGGAGCAGGGCCTCAGCCGCGTCAACGACTGCTGGTGATCGGATCTGCAGGATAAAAAAAAGCCCGTCCGGTGGCTCGGACGGGCAAGGCAAGGGTATTAAAGGTCTTTTCAGGGTTAATTCAGTGGCTTACAGATGGGTGCAGCGATTATTTATAGATAACCGCAGTACCGCTCAGTTTGTTGTTGGTGTTAGCGGAAGTAATGCTGTAGCCGGTCGCGCCAGCGGCTTCGGCTTTAGCAGCCAGTTTTGCTTCCAGACCATCTAAAGTGGTTGCGCCTTGCGCAGACACCACGCCGATCTTATTCATGCTTTCAGCCTGAGCGGGGGTAACCGGTTCGGCGGCAAAGGCGCCGAAGGAAAGAGCGGTCAGAGCGATGGCAGCGGCAGCATATTTGATGTTTTTCATAGTTAATCTCTCGCAGGTTGTTCTGTTCAGGGGACGATGTTCCGTCGATGTGATAAGTATCACGCTTTTCTGCGGGAGATAAAATCGAAGGAAATTCACAGTCTTCATCGAATTTTTTGAATGATTAATAATTTACTGATTATTAATAAATTATTTCTCATTCTTTTCGTCACGAAGCGTAGCGAGGAAGACCGACGCGCTTAAGGGCACATATTGCAACTTTTTCCGCCAAAAAATGTGCGCGAAAAGATAATGCGAAAGGCTGTCATAATCGGTAAAGGAAAGTCAGCGTAGCTGGCTATCCTTGGATCCGCGACGATTATATCCTGAAAATGTATTGTTATGTAAATCTTTCTCCTGCTGGCACTTCACGCAGTATCTGACCCCTGGGATGGCCTGTCGACGGGCCTCCGGAATCGGCTCTCCGCATTCATCACAAAATTTGTTGCTTTCGCCGCGCGGAAGCTCGCGGCGGGCGCGAGCCACCGCATCGTCAATAGTGCTGTCGATCTGATCCTGTACGGCGCCGTCGCCTGCCCAACCTGATGCCATCGTCTGCCTCCTGTAAAAGGTTATTGATAAATTATAGCTGAACCGTACAGCCGGTTACCGCTGCTGGCGGCATTGATCCGCCAGGCTATCGCCCCCTGACGGTGGGCCTTATCCGCGAGGGCGGCCGCCAGGTCGTCCAGGGTGCTGGCACCGAAGGCGGAGACGGTGCCGACAGGGCGGAGCGGCCCGGCATAGGGCAGTACGGGTGGCGGTGGCAGGGGAGAGGCCGCGGTGGCATGAGCGGTGAGCGCCGCGGCGAACAGCAGCGAGACGAATTTCATCAGCATATCCTCATAAACCGCATGGGACATAGCTTAAGTGTAGGTCTTTCCAGACCGCGCGACAGGGAATGTTTAATGCAAAACAGTGCGTTTTGCATGCTACCGGCGCAGGGGAGCGCTACTCTGGCCGGTAGATTATTTAACGGGCGTCAGGGCGGATCATGTCAAAGCGCAGGCTGTCATCAATACCGTAATAGGCGCTCGGGCCACCGGCGCGCAGGATCGGCTGGGCCCGGGCGGTTTGATAGATACCGTTGTCCAGCAGTGATTCATCAATATGCACGGCAACCACTTCACCGAGCACCAGCCACGTATCGACAGGGTTGCCGTCGGCGGTGGTGAGTTGAATACACTGCGACAGACGGCACTCAAAGTTCACCGGACTCTCCGCGACCCGGGGAGCGCTGACCAGGCGGCTGGCGGCGGCGGTGAGGCCGGCGCGCACGAATTCGTCCTCATGGTGCGGAATCGAGGCTGACGTTTCATTCATCGCCATGGCCAGCGGTCGCGTCGCCAGGTTCCAGACAAACTCCTTTGTTTCGACGATATTTCGCACGCTGTCTTTCCAGCCGCTGCTGGCGAAACCAATGATTGGCGGCCGATAGTTAAAGCAGTTAAAAAAGCTGTATGGCGCCAGATTACGCTGGCCCTCGGCGTCCTGCGAGGCGATCCAGCCTATCGGGCGAGGCCCGATTATCGCGTTCAGCGGGTCATGCGGCAGGCCGTGGCCCTGCGAAGGTTGATAAAAGTACATGCTGCACCTGTCACGGATAATGGAGATATCCAGACTCCCTTATTTACCGCGCCGCCGTCAACGGGTATCTTACGCGGCTGTTCAAAGGAGATTGTCATGAAAGCCCAGAAACCGGGGTTACACCCGCGTAACCGCCACCATCAACGCTACGACCTGCCCGCGCTCTGCCAGGCCCATCCTGACCTGCAGGGCTACATTACGCTCAATCCGCTGGGTGAGCAGACCATTGATTTTGCCAATCCGCAGGCGGTGAAGGCGTTGAATAAAGCGCTGCTGGCGCATTTCTACGCGGTCAAACACTGGGACATTCCTGACGGCTTTCTCTGTCCGCCGGTGCCTGGGCGGGCCGACTATATTCATCATCTGGCGGATCTGCTGGCCGGGGATAGCGGCGAGGTGCCGAAGGATGCCACGATCCTTGATATTGGCACCGGCGCCAACCTCATCTATCCCCTGATCGGCGCTCACGAGTATGGCTGGCGCTTTACCGGCAGTGAAATCAACCCGCAGGCGTTCGCCAGCGCGCAGGCGATTATCAATGGCAACCCGGGCTTGACCCGGCAGATCCGCCTGCGCCGGCAAAAAGAGAGCCAGGCTATCTTTCACGGCGTGATCCATAAAAACGAGACCTACGACGCCACGCTGTGTAATCCGCCGTTCCATGACTCCGCAGAGAGCGCCCGGGCGGGGGGCGAGCGCAAGCGCCGCAACCTCGGACTCGGCGCCGAAAGTGGCCTCAATTTTGGCGGTCAACAGCAGGAGCTGTGGTGCGAAGGGGGCGAAGTAGCCTTTATCTCGCAGATGATCCGCGAAAGCCAGGCCTTCGCCCGCCAGGTGAAATGGTTTACCTCGCTGGTGTCGCGCGGCGATAATCTGCCGCCGCTCTACCGCCTGCTGACCGAGGTCGGCGCAGTGAAAGTGGTGAAAAAGGAGATGGCCCAGGGGCAAAAGCAAAGTCGCTTTATCGCCTGGAGCTTTATGGACGACGCCAAACGCCGTCGTCCATTCTAACGCTACTCGGCGGCCGGGCTGTCGGCGCCCGGCATCGGCAGCTGCTGCCAGGTCTGTACCGGCGCGCGAACCCCGGCGCGATCGAAGTGCTTTTTCACCTGAGTGTCGAGGGCAAAACGCACCGTCCACTGCTTCAGCGGCAGGGTGGTGAAGCTGACGCGTAGCGTAAAGGCGGTATTGCTCAGCCCCACCAGCCCGGCGAACGACGGTTCGCCAATGATCAGACCGCGGATCTCCTCCTGGGCTAGCAGATCGTCCACCGCCGCCTTCAGCGCCTGGCTGGCTTTATCCAGATCCTCATGGCGGTCAACGTCATAGTTAGCCACAACCGAGCCAATGCCGCGCACGAAGTTGGCAAAGGTGGTGATCGAGGACCAGGGAATTATGTGATAGGCGCCGGTATCCTGACGTACCCCCACGGAGCGAATCGACATTCGTTCCACGGTGCCGGTCAAAGGACCGATGGTGACCAGGTCGCCGGTGTTCATCCCGTTCTCAAACTGGATAAATATGCCAGTGATAATGTCTTTGACCAGGGTTTGCGCACCAAACGAAATGGCCAGCCCTAACGCCCCGGCGCCCGCCAGCAGCGGCGCAATGTTTACCCCAATTTCCGAGAGCAGGATCATCACCGTGATGGTGCTGATCACCACCGCCAGCGCGTTGCGAAACAGCGTCAGCAGCGTCCGGGCCCGCGCGCTGGGCAGCGGACGGCCATGAATATCCGATGCCAGCCGGTTTTCAATCAGGCTGGCCAGAACCGTCCAGCCAATGGCGGAGAAGAAGAGGATCAGGGCGATGCGGATCAGCACATCCACCGTTTTTTGCCCGGCATCGTTGTGCAGCCATTCCCGGAAGTCAAACAGGCCCCAGGCGCTCAACAGCAGCATGATGGCGACACAGACGGTGAGAATGCGCGCCGCCTTCAGCGAGGCGGAGATCCAGCCATTTAGCCGCTTTTGCAGTTCAGGGTAGTTGCGCTGAGTGGCGGGCGACAGGGTGATGGTTTTGGCTATCCAGCGCGACAGGATGCCAGACACCAGCGCCGCGCCGCCGATAATCGCCAGGCTTTGCAGGGTGGCGCCCATCATGAATTTCAGGCTGTTGCCCGGGTCGAACAGGGAAAAGAAAAAAAGCACCACAAAGTAGGCGCAGGCCAGCCAGTGCCAGACCAGCGCGAAGGCGCGGATAAACAGGCTAAAGAAAGCGAGTGAGTGGTCGGCCAGGTGGATCAACCCTTGAGTAATCACCGCTTTGTTATGAAAAATCAGGTACAGCGCCCACAGCGTAATGCACAGCATGATGATGACGTTAGCCAGCGCGCCAACCTGAACATTCACCTGATTGGAAATAATCGGCACCGCGACGATCAGACCGTAACCAATCAGGCTGCTGAGCGCGCTCAGGCGCAGGCTCCAGTATGACGCGGCCTCGTCGCTGAGGTTAAAGGGCCGCAGGGCAGGAATGCGCGGGCAGAAAATGAGCCGCAGAATAGCTTTAAAAAACTCGATCAGCGCGAAGGCGTTGAGGAAAAGGCTCTGCTGGAAGGCGATGGTAGGGTTATTCCCATTCAGGCGATCGCTTAGCAGCTGACCGACAAACAGGGTTAGCGCCAGCAGCAGCAGGTCGATGATAAACGCCCCGGCGATGGTCAGGGGCAGCTGGAGCCAGTTACCGCGATCGCGGTTTTTATGCCGTCCCCATTCGCCCATTTTGCGATACAGCGGCAGCGCCGCGAGGCGTACCAGCCACCAGAAGGCAAACACCAGCCCGGCCAGCAGTAAAAAATGCCAGGCCGCGCTGGTAAAGGTTTGCGGATTAAAGGGCTTATGCGGTGAGCCGGTGATATTGCGCCACAGCTGGGAAAAGCGTGATGAGAGCTGTTCGCCATATTCCCGGCTTATCTGGGTGACGTTCTCCAGTACCGTGGTCTCTTCTTTTACCGCCGGTGGCGTCAGCGTCGGGGTGCTGTCGGGCGGCGGCGTGGCGGCTGCTTTACGCAGCTGGTCAATGAGCTCCTGACGGGCGGAGTCGTTGGCCAGCACATCGGCCAGTGCGGCATAAGCCGCTCTTTTCTGTTCCACATCGGGTTCGCTGGCGCTGTTTTTATCAGTGTTAGCCGTCGGCACGCCGGGCAGGGTGGCGGCGGAAAGCGGGGCAGTAAACAGTGCAGCGAGCAAAAGCAGGATCCACGGCATGGGCACCTCCGTTGCAACGTAAACGGGTAAGTATAGAAGCCGCTGGCGGAAGGGGAGGGAAGAGGATTCTGGAAAAGCGGCTCTCATCGTGGGGGAGAGAGCCGTTGTGGGTCAGGCGACGTGTTGCAGGAATTCACGCAGGCGCGGGCTGGGCGGGTTCTTCACCAGCTCCTGGGGATTGCCGTCTTCAGCAATTCGTCCTTTGTCGATAAAGATTAGTCGCGAGGCCACTTTTTCGGCAAAGCCGATTTCGTGGGTCACAATCACCATCGTCATGCCCTCTTCCGCCAGGTCCTGCATCACCTTGAGCACTTCATGGCGCAGCTCCGGGTCGAGCGCGGAGGTCGGTTCATCAAACAGCATCATCTTCGGCTTCACCGCCAGC
>NZ_JAGRQY010000192.1:0-14675 GCF_018223905.1 Klebsiella sp. 28 | reverse complement strand
TCGCCGGCATAATGCAGGCTGCCGACAGCCCCTGCAGCACCCGGCCGGCGAGGAACAGCCCCGGTCCCTGAGCGACCACCAGCATGGCGCTGCCGACGATACTCAGCCCCAGCCCGAGGGTGGTCATCCGCATCCGGCCAAACTTGTCCGCCAGGCCGCCGCTGGCGACCACGAAGCAGCCGCTGAACAGCGCGCTGAGACTGACGGCCAGAGTTAAGGTTTCAAGAGAGATATCAAGGCTGCTTTTCATCGCCGGCACCACGTTAATCACCGACTGGGCGAACAGCCAGAAGGTTAAAACGCTTAACACAATCCCCACCAGCAGGCGATCGTTGCCGACAAACGGGGTGTCGCTTATTGTGACAGTGCTCATCGCATGGCCCTCCCGTTTCTCGTGATTAGCGCAGATAGCGTTCCGTCAGGCCGCACCACAGCGCCGCGCCGGTCAGCAACAGCGCGTCGTTGAAGTCATACCCCGGGTTATGCACCATGCAGCGGTCAGGCTCGTCGCCGGCGCCGATGGTGAAATAGCTGCCATGCGGGTGCTGCTCCAGCATGAAGGCAAAATCTTCACTGCCCATAAACGGCTTCACCTCGCCCACCTGCTCTGCGCCAAACAGCGCTGTCGCCACCTCCCGCACCATGGCGTTCGTCGCCGGATCGTTACGCAACACCGGGCTGCCGTTGACGTGGGTCAGCGTGGCGGTGGCATTGAAGCTCTCCGCCTGGGCCACGGCGATATCATGGATCCGCTGCAGCACGGTCTCGCGCACCTGCTCATTGAGGGTGCGCACCGTGAGCTTCATCAGCACGTGATCGTTAATGATATTGGGCGCATGACCGGCCTGGATGCTGCCGACGGTCACCACCGCCGGCTCAAACGGGGTGATATTGCGCGAGACAATGGACTGTAGCGCAAGGGTAATATGGCAGGCCACCAGCGTGGCATCCACCGTATGCTCCGGCACCGCGCCGTGGCCGCCAACGCCCTTCACTTCAATATGCAGCGTATCGGAGGAGGCCATCATCGCCCCGTCGCGCAGGCCGATCTTGCCCAACGGCTGACCCGGCATATTGTGCAGGCCGAAGATGGCGTCGCAGGGGAACTGGTCAAACAGACCGTCCTCGACCATTACCCGCCCGCCGTACAGCAACTCTTCCGCGGGCTGGAAAATCAGCTGCAGCGTGCCGGTAAACTGGCGGGTGCGCGCCAGATATTCAGCTGCGTAGAGCAGCGTGGTGGTGTGCCCGTCATGGCCGCAGCCGTGAAAGCGCCCTTCAACCTGGCTTGCCCACGGCTTACCGCTCCGCTCCTGCATCGGCAGGGCATCCATATCCGCCCGCAGGCCAAGGCGTTTTTTCCCCTCGCCGACGCGCAGCGTGCCCACCACTCCGGTGCCCGCCAGGCCGCGGTGAACCTCGTATCCCCACTCGCCAAGCAGTCGGGCGACCTCGCTGCTGGTCTGGTGCTCTTCAAAGCCGATCTCCGGCTGCTGGTGGAACCGACGACGCAGAGCAATAAATTGCGCCTCGTTAACCTGCAATGCTTCTAGCAACGGATGTGTCATTTTTGTTATTCCTGTGTTGTGTTTGCACGACACTTTCGAGTTTATGCGGGTGCCTCAGCTTGCTGGCGCGCTTTTTTGTTTTATATTGACGAAAAATCAATGAGTGTTTTTCATACATATCGGTTATGACAAAAAACAACCGGTTGTTTTTTGTCTACAGAGGAGAGTCATGTGGAGCACCATTCAGGCGACTTTAGCGTCACCGTACGCGATGTGCGTCAGCTGACCCAGCCGGAAAGCGATCTGCTGACGCTGCTGTGGGTGCTGGAGGGAAGCGTAAATCTGGCGGTGGCGGAAGGTGCGTCGCAGCCGCTCGCCGCCGACGGGCTGGCGATCGTTAACCGCAACCGTCGCTGGAGCCTGCGCAGCGCCGGGGCCAACGCCGTGATGATCCTCACCCTCTCCGCCAGCTGGCTGGCCCGCCTCGATAATGCCTTTTTTGCCGTCGATTACCAGATAACGCCGCGCACCCGGGATGCCGATGACGGCCTGCGCCGCCTGATGCGCCAGCTGCTGGTGAGCGGCCTGGTCAATCATCCTGGCCATTACCGACTGGAGGCCAACCGCTGGCTGAGTGAGATAGCGCTGCTGCTGGCCACGCGCTTTAGCCAGCCCATCGCCTCCACGCCCCGGCGCGATACCGAAAAATGGAGCCGGAGAATAGCCAGCGTGGTGGCGCGGATCGACGCTAACTATCAGCGTCGCCTCTCGTTGCATGAGGTGGCGGCCGCGGAATTTGTCTCCGAGGCCTGGCTGTCACGCTTATTTCGCAAAGAGGTCGGGGTAAGTTTTGTCCAGTACCTCACCGCGCTGCGCCTGCGCCACGCCGCCGACCAGCTATTAACCACCCGCAAAACCGTCCAGCAAATCGCCCGCGAACAGGGATTCGCCAGTACGCGAATGATGAGCGATTTGTTTAAGCGCCAGCACGGCGTGACGCCGCGCCAGTATCGTGAACAGCATCCTCTGGAGCTTGCCCGACCGCGCCCGCCGCAGGCCGATCGCTGGCAGCCGGTGGCGGCCGACCGGCTGTATGCGCGACTCAATGAGCCGGAACCACGCGACCGGGAAAGTCCCCCCCTGCCGATCAACCCACCGCAGACCCGGGAGATCAATCTGCGCGAACGTCCAGCGCGCCCCGCAGCGCTGCGCCATACCCGGATGGTGGTGACCGTGCGCGAACTGGACGATCTGCTGCACGAAGATGTGCGCCGGGAACTCGAACAGCTGCACCACGCCCTACCGGTGTATGCAATCGATATCAACGATCCCTTTCTCAGCAGTCGGCTGTTCGGCACCGGCTGGGACGATCCGCAGATGGCCGGCTACGCCTGCTGGTACAACCTGCAGCAGATTTTTAGCTGGCTGGCGGCGATGGGCTGGCAGGTGATCCTGCACACCGGCGTCACCACCCGCAGTGACCTGCTGCAGCGCTTCCTGCAGCTCGCCGCCAACCATTTTCCGCCAGCCACGCTCAACAGCTGGCGCTTTGTCTGGCACTGGTCGCCGCAGGCCAGCGAAGCTGCGCGCCAGGCCGCCTGGCGGCAGCAGCGCGGGGTCCTTCATCGCCTGCTGCCGCAGCCGCAGCTGGGGATCTGGCACCGCTTTGCTCCCAGCGATCCCGGGAACGATCCGCTGTTCCACTCGCCGCTGCTGGCAGAGGCGGATTTTCTCGCCTGCCAGGCAGATGCCAACGAACAGCTGGATCTGGCCCAGGCAGACAGCCGCCGCCTGGCCTCCAGCGAACATTACCCGCTGCACAAGCTGCGGCAGATCCACAGCGCCCTGCGCCAGCGTCAGCTCAACCTGCCGCTGTGGCTGCTCTCCTGGAATACGCTGACCGGCGATACGCGGGATACCAACGGCCGCTTTTTTCGCGGCGCGCTGCTGATGGATAATCTGCTGGGGGTGGCGGACCAGGTCTGGCTGGCGGGCTTCTGGTTAAATTCAGGCCTCCAGGGCGAAGCTCGCGCCAACGGCAAGCTCGATACCTCCAGCCTGGCGCTGCACTATCTGCACGGCCTGCCGCGCCCGGTTTACTGGGTACTCTGGCTCTGGCGGCGGCTGCGCGGCGAGATCCTGGTTCACGATAAAAACCTGCTGCTGCTCCACCACCAGGGTCACTACCAGCTGCTGCTGCGCAATACGGTGGTCTACAATCCCTGGCTCTCCAGCGAAGCGGCCTTTATCCAGCGCTTCAGCCAGCCCTACAGCGTGCGGCTGCAGGGCCTGGATGGCAGCTGGCGCATCAAACAGCACCTGTTCGATCAGCACCACGGCGCGTTGTTCCCGCTGGTGGACGCCTTTCGCAGCCGCAGCGGCCCTGACGCCGAGGATTATCAGTGGCTGATGCATCAGGCCCGTCCGGCGCTCAGCGTGGATGAAGCCAGGCTCGATGGCTATTGGCTGCGGATCGACTCGCTGCAGAGCAATGCGCTGGTGCTGTATGAATTTACCCCTCAGCTCTCCTCAGGCGCGGATCCCGCCCCCTGAAGTAAACCGTGAATTTTCCGCTGGCTTTCCGTCGTTGCCGGATTAAAGACCAGCAGGGAAAGATCGGGACGGCCCTCCACGGCAAAGGAGGTAAATTCCAGGTCGAGCTGACCCATCTGCGGGTGGTTAATGCGCTTATAGCCTTCTCCATGACCGGCGACGTCATGGCTTTGCCAAAAACGGGCGAACTCGACGCTCTGCTGGCTGAGCTCCGCGATCAACTGGTCAGTTTCTTTCGTGGCGCCCATCCGCGTGACGTCGGCGCGGAAGGCGTTGACGATAAGCTGCCCCACCCTCTGCCAGTCCTCCAGAGTGCAGCGGGCCTCCGGCCGGGTAAACAGGCGGCGCAGCACGTTGCGCTCCGCTAGCGGCAGTTGGCTGTAGTCGGTCAGCACCCTGGCCGCCGGCGCATTCCAGGCGATGACGTCCCAGCTGGCGGTGCGGATAATCGCCGGAATGGTGAAAGCGTCAAGCACCCGCTGCAGCCGCGGCGTCATATCATCCGTCACCGTCAGACGCGTCTGCGGCGGATGGCCAAAGGCGAGAATAAACAGATGCTCGCGCTCCGGGGTGGTCAGCCGCAGACCGCGGGCGATCCGCTCCAGCACCTCGCGGGAAGGCGCCCCGCCGCGCCCCTGTTCAAGCCAGGTATACCAGGTCGGGCTGATGCTGGCGAGCTGCGCGACCTCTTCGCGGCGCAGCCCCGGGGTGCGCCGGCGTCCCGCCGGGAAGCCAAACGTTGCCGGATCGAGACGCTGGCGGCGGGCGCGGAGAAAATCGCCTAAAGCATGGTTGTCAGAAGTGTTCATCATCTGCCTGTGGATTCTGCCTGTTAGAATTTATACCCCGATAATGTCTCTACTTTTATAGTATGACATCGCAGGTAGGATACGCCTGAAACCCATTCAGGAGATCCATGATGCGTATATTTCTTACCGGCGCGAGCGGATTTATCGGCTCACGTATTCTTCCGGCGCTGCAGGCGTCGGGCCATCAGGTTATCGGCCTCGCGCGCAGCGAAAGCACCGCACAGGCCCTGAAGGCGGCCGGCGCCGAGGTGCATCGCGGCACGCTGGATGCCCCGGAGTCGCTGCTGGCTGGCGTCGGGAACGCCGACGCGGTGATCCATACCGCCTTCGACCACGACTTCAGCCGCTTTGCCGCTAACTGCGAGAAAGACCGCCAGGCGATCCTGGCCCTGGGCCAGGCGCTGCGAGGCAGCACGCGGCCGCTGGTGATCACCTCCGGCACGCTGATGGGCGACGACGGGAGCGGCGCCCCGGCCCGGGAGTCGTTCTTCAACTCAGGGCACCCCAGCCCGCGCACCGCCTCAGAGCTCGCCGGCCAGCAGTTGCTGGAGGCGGGAGTGGATGTCAGGGTGGTCCGCTTACCGCAGGTGCATGACACCGTGCGTCAGGGACTGCTGACCTGCTACATCGAACGCGCGGTCGCCAACGGGGCGGTAGCCCTGCGCGGCGAGGGAAGCAACCGCTGGTCAGCCGCCCATGTCGATGACGTCGCACGTCTGTATGTCAGCGCGCTGCTTCAGGGCGCGGCCGGCGAGCGCTATCATGCGGTGGCCGAAGAGGGGATCGCGTTATGCGATATTGCAGCGGTAATTGCCCACGGATTAAACCTGCCGCTGACCCACCTGGATGACTCGCAGGTCGACGCCTGGTTCGGCTGGTTTGCGCCGTTTACCGCCCTTGACCTGCGCGCCAGCTCGGCATGGACCCGCGAGCGCTTGCAGTGGCAGCCGGTTGGCCCCGGGCTGCTGGAGGACCTGCAGAATATGGACTATCATAAAGTGACACTGTCACAATAATCGAAACACGCTCCCCCTGTATCACACCCGACGGGTAAGGCTAGTCGCCCGTCGGGTCATCGGCTTTCTCCCCGCTATACTGAATCTATTCTCTAACGTCCGCACGCCGTCGCCGTTTGGTCAACCGCGGCCAAACAGAGCTGACTGGCGATATCGGCGATAAAAAGTTACCATGTTTCACTATACAGACTCGGTTCCGCGACTATTTTAATCAATTGACTGAATACTATACGCACCCGGTAACCGCATTATCCCTCAGGCTTGTTGAAGGCGGTGGTGAATGTCTATTAATCTTAATAAGATAGAGTTCAGCTCTATAATCAAACAGAAAATATGCGCCTGAAATTGTCATCTCTCCTGGCAGCCGTTTCCCTGCTGTGTGGGCCAGCTTTTGCCGCCCCTGCGCTCCCCGACCGCGCCGATATCCGCGATAGCGGTTTCGTCTATTGCGTCAGCGGCCAGGTTAATACCTTTAATCCGCAGAAAGTCAGCAGCGGCCTGATTGTCGATACGCTGGCCGCTCAGATCTACGATCGTCTGCTTGACGTCGATCCCTATACCTACCGGCTGGTCCCCGAGCTGGCGGAGAGCTGGGAAGTTCTCGATAACGGCGCCACCTACCGCTTTCACCTGCGCCGCCACGTCCCGTTTCAACGCACGGCGTGGTTTACCCCGACGCGGGACTTTAATGCCGATGACGTCATTTTTACCTTTGGCCGTATTTTTAACCGCGACCATCCGTGGCACAACGTCAACGGCAGCAGTTTTCCCTACTTCGACAGTCTGCAGTTTGCTGACAGCGTGGAGAGCGTCCGCAAGCTGGATAATCAGACCGTGGAGTTTCGCCTCAAGCGGCCGGACGCCTCGTTCCTCTGGCATCTGGCCACCCACTATGCGTCAATTACCTCTGCCGAATATGCCGCCCGCTTAACGCAGGACGACCGCCAGGAGCAACTGGATCGCCAGCCGGTTGGCACCGGCCCGTTCCAGCTATCCGATTACCGCTCCGGACAATATGTTCGCCTGCAGCGCCACCCCGGCTACTGGCGCGGCAAACCGTTGATGCCCCAGGTGGTGGTCGACCTTGGCTCCGGCGGCACCGGCCGCCTGTCGAAACTGCTGACCGGAGAATGCGACGTGCTGGCCTGGCCAGCCGCCAGCCAGTTGACGATCCTGCGTGACGACCCGCGCCTGCGCCTGACGCTGCGCCCGGGAATGAACATCGCCTGGCTGGCCTTCAACACCGCCAAGCCGCCGCTGGATAATCCTGAGGTGCGCCATGCCCTGGCGCTGGCGATCAACAACCAGCGCCTGATGCAGTCCATCTACTATGGCACCGCGGAGACGGCGGCGTCCATGCTGCCGCGGGCCTCGTGGGCCTACGATAATGACGCTAAAATTACCGAATATAATCCGCAGGAGGCCCGCGCCCGCCTGAAAGCCCTGGGGCTGGAAAACCTGACCCTCAAGCTGTGGGTGCCCACCAGCTCGCAGGCGTGGAATCCCAGCCCGCTGAAAACGGCGGAGCTTATCCAGGCGGATATGGCGCAGATTGGCGTTAAGGTGATTATTGTGCCGGTAGAGGGACGTTTCCAGGAGGCGCGCCTGATGGACATGAGCCACGACCTGACGCTCTCCGGCTGGGCGACGGACAGTAACGATCCGGACAGTTTCTTCCGACCGCTGCTGAGCTGCGCGGCCATCGCCTCGCAAACCAACTTTGCCCACTGGTGTAACCGGGAGTTTGACGACGTGCTGCAAAAAGCGCTGCTCTCGCAGCAGCTCTCCTCGCGGATGGACGCTTACAAAGAGGCGCAGCGGATCCTCGCCCGCGAACTGCCGGTCCTGCCGCTGGCCTCGTCGCTGCGGCTGCAGGCCTACCGCTATGATATGAAAGGCCTGGTGCTCAGCCCTTTCGGTAACGCTTCGTTCGCTGGCGTATCGCGGGAAAATACCGAAGAGGTGAAGAAGCCATGATTATTTTTACCCTGCGCCGTCTGCTGCTGCTGCTGATTACTCTCTTTTTTCTGACCTTTGTCGGTTTCAGCCTGAGCTATTTCACCCCTCATGCCCCACTGCAGGGCGCTTCCCTGTGGAATGCGTGGCTGTTCTGGTTTGAAGGGGTGCTGCACTGGGATTTCGGCGTCTCCAGCATTAACGGCCAGCTGATTTCTGAGCAGTTGCGCGAGGTTTTCCCGGCGACCATGGAGCTGTGCATCCTCGCCTTCGGCTTTGCCCTGCTGATAGGCATTCCGGTGGGGATGATCGCCGGCGTAATGCGCAATAAATGGCCCGATACCCTGATCAGCGCCGTCGCGCTGGTCGGTTTCTCGATCCCGGTCTTCTGGCTGGCGCTGCTCCTGACCCTCTTCTTTTCCCTGACCCTCGGCTGGCTTCCGGTCTCCGGTCGCTTCGATCTGCTGTATGAGGTGAAAAACGTCACCGGTTTCGCGCTGATCGACGCCTGGCTTTCGGACTCGCCGTGGCGCCATGAGATGATCGTCAGCGCCGCCCGGCATATGGTGCTGCCGGTATTGACCCTGGCGGTCGCCCCCACCACTGAAGTGATCCGCCTGATGCGCATTAGCACCAGCGAGGTGTATGACACTAACTATGTAAAAGCGGCCGCCACCCGCGGCGTGTCGCGACGCAAAATTCTACTACGCCATGTGCTGCACAACGCCCTGCCGCCGGTGATCCCGCGTCTCGGCCTGCAGTTTTCCACCATGCTCACCCTGGCGATGATCACTGAGATGGTGTTCAGCTGGCCTGGACTAGGCCGCTGGCTGATCAACGCTATTCGCCAGCAGGACTACGCGGCGATCTCCGCCGGAGTGATGGTGATTGGCGCGCTGGTGATTATTGTCAACGTAATTTCCGATATTCTCGGTGCCATGGCTAACCCACTGAAACATAAGGAATGGTATGCCCTACGATAGCGTTTATCTGGAAAAGCGTCCGCCCGGCGCGCTGCGCACCGTATGGCGTAAGTTCTATGGCGACACCACGGCGATGATCGGTCTGTACGGCTGCGCGGGCCTGCTGCTGCTCTGCGTCTTCGGCGGCTGGTTCGCCCCCTACGGCATCGACCAGCAGTTCCTCGGCTACCAGCTGTTGCCGCCGTCGTGGTCGCGCTATGGCGAAGTCTCCTTCTTTCTGGGAACCGATGACCTCGGCCGCGATGTGCTGAGCCGACTGCTGAGCGGCGCGGCGCCCACCGTCGGCGGCGCTTTTGTCGTCACCCTCGGCGCCACGCTGTTTGGTCTGGTGCTGGGCGTGATTGCCGGATCGACCCACGGCCTGCGCTCGGCGGTGATGAACCATATCCTCGACACCCTGCTCTCCATCCCCTCGCTGCTGCTGGCGATTATCGTCGTCGCCTTTGCCGGGCCGCATCTCAGCCATGCGATGTTCGCCGTCTGGCTGGCGCTGCTGCCGCGCATGGTGCGCTCCGTCTACAGCATGGTCCACGATGAGCTGGAGAAAGAGTACATCATCGCCGCCCGCCTTGACGGCGCCTCGACGCTGAATATTCTGCTGTTCGCCATCCTGCCCAATATCGCCTCCGGCCTGGTGACCGAGATCACTCGCGCCCTGTCGATGGCCATTCTGGATATTGCCGCGCTGGGCTTTCTTGATCTCGGCGCCCAACTGCCTTCGCCGGAATGGGGAGCCATGCTGGGCGATGCGCTGGAGCTTATCTATGTGGCGCCGTGGACCGTGATGCTCCCCGGGGCGGCGATTATGCTCAGCGTACTGCTGGTCAACCTGCTGGGCGACGGTATTCGCCGGGCGATCATTGCCGGGGTAGAATAATGCCGTTACTCGATATTCGTCACTTAACCATTGAATTTAAAACCAGCGAAGGCTGGGTAAAAGCCGTCGATCGCGTCAGCCTGACGCTGACCGAAGGCGAAATCCGCGGCCTGGTGGGGGAATCCGGCTCCGGGAAAAGCCTTATTGCCAAAGCTATCTGCGGCGTGACCAAAGACAACTGGCGGGTCACGGCCGACCGCATGCGCTTCGATGACATTGACCTGCTGCGACTGTCGAACCGCGAGCGCCGGAAGCTGATCGGCCATAACGTGTCGATGATTTTTCAGGAGCCCCAGTCGTGCCTCGATCCCTCTGAGCGCATCGGCCAGCAGCTGATTCAGAGTATCCCCGGCTGGACCTACAAGGGCCGCTGGTGGCAACGGCTGGGCTGGCGCAAGCGCCGGGCCATCGAGCTGTTGCATCGCGTCGGCATTAAAGATCACAAAGATGCCATGCGCAGCTTCCCCTATCAGCTGACCGAGGGCGAGTGCCAGAAGGTGATGATCGCCATCGCCCTGGCCAACCAGCCGCGTCTGCTGATTGCCGACGAGCCGACCAACGCCATGGAGCCGACCACCCAGGCGCAGATTATTCGCCTGCTGACGCGGCTCAACCAGAACAACAACACCACCATCTTGCTGATCAGCCATGACCTGCAAATGCTCAGCAAATGGGCGGATAAAATCAACGTCATGTACTGCGGCCAGACGGTGGAGAGCGGGCCCAGCGAAGAGCTCATCACCCTCCCACATCACCCCTACACCCAGGCGTTAATCCGCGCGATCCCGGATTTCGGTAGCGCCATGCCGCATAAAAGTCGCCTCAACACCCTGCCTGGAGCGATCCCGCTGCTGGAGCAGTTGCCTATCGGCTGTCGGCTGGGGCCGCGCTGCCCGTACGCCCAGCGCGAGTGTATCGAAACGCCGCGTCTTACCGGGGCGCGCAACCATCTGTACGCCTGTCATTTCCCGTTGAACATGGAGAAAGAGTGAAATGGTCGAAACATTGCTGGAAGTTCGCCAACTCAGTAAGACCTTTCGCTACCGCACCGGCTGGTTTCACCGTCAGACGGTTGAGGCGGTTAAGCCGCTGAGTTTTACCCTGCGCGAACGGCAGACGCTGGCGATTATCGGCGAGAACGGCTCCGGGAAATCGACCCTCGCGAAGATGCTGGCGGGCATGGTGGAACCCACCAGCGGCGAATTGCTGATTGACGATCATCCGCTGACTTTTGGGGATTACTCCTACCGCAGCCAGAAGATTCGCATGATCTTTCAGGATCCATCGACCTCGCTGAACCCGCGTCAGCGCATCTCGCAGATCCTCGATTTTCCGCTGCGACTGAATACCGATCTCGACGCCGAGGCGCGGCAGAAGCAGATAATCGACACCCTGCGCATGGTCGGTCTGCTGCCGGACCACGTCAGCTACTACCCCCATATGCTGGCGCCCGGTCAGAAGCAGCGTCTCGGCCTCGCCAGGGCGCTGATCCTGCGCCCGAAGGTTATCGTCTGCGATGAGGCGCTGGCCTCGCTGGATATGTCGATGCGCTCCCAGCTTATCAACCTGATGCTGGAGCTGCAGGAGAAACAGGGCATCTCCTATATCTATGTCACTCAGCACCTGGGAATGATGAAACACATCAGCGATCAGGTGCTGGTGATGCATAACGGCGAAGTGGTCGAGCGCGGCAGCACTGCCGATGTGCTGGCCTCGCCGCTGCACGACCTGACCCGGCGCCTGATCGCCGGCCACTTCGGGGAAGCCCTCACCGCCGACGCCTGGCGCAAAGACGGGAAATAGCTGGCAGGCGACGGCAGGGGCGGCCCTCACGCCGCCCTTGTCATTCAGGTAGAAGGGAAAAGACTCTGCGCCGGCAGCGACCGGCGGTCAAAGCGGCGCAGCGCGTAGTAAAGAACCCCGGTGCCAAACCAGCCTATTATCCATGAGACATCGTTACCGGCGAAGATCCACGTGAGCGAACCATGGAACAACGGGTTCTCAATGAACGGCAACTGGATAAGCACACCGACGATATACAGGGTGATCGCGTACAGGTTCCAGAACCCGTAGCGTTGCTGCGGGTCGCTTAGCGCCGGAATATCGATGGCGCCCTTCGAGATAAGATAATAATCCGTCAGACAGATGGCGCTCCACGGCACGAAGAACGCCAGCAGAAACAGAAGAAAATGCGTGAAATGCTTTAAGAAAGCGGGTTCGCTAAGCAACGCGATAATGCAGGAAGCCGTCACCATCAGCACCACGAATGCAATGCGACACTTTTGCGACAGCACGGTTTGCCGGCGGAAGGCGGAAACAATGGTGGTCAGCGACATAAAGCTGCCGTACGCATTGAGGGTAGTGAAGGTAATTTTACCAAAACAGATGGCGAAATAGATAACCATGGCCATCGCCTGACTCTTACCTAATCCCACCAGATAGCTCACCTCGTGACCAGGGAACGCGCTGCCGGCAATGGCCGCAGTCAGAACCCCGAGCGTCATCGACGTTTGGGTGCCCAATACGGTGCCGAAAAACACTGAGCACCACGTTTTCGTGGCGGAAACATCGCGTGGCAGGTAGCGCGAATAGTCGGATACATAGGGGCAAAAAGCGATCTGCCACGATGAGGAGAGCGATACGGCTAATAAAAACGTCGGCAGCGAAAAATGGTTATTGTGCGCGAGCGCACTGAGATCGGCCGAAAGTAGCAGCGTGATGAACATATAAACGAAGGCGAGAATTCCGACGATACTCGCCAGTTTGCCCAGCTTGTGGATCACCTTATAACCGAGGACGGCGATAACGATAATAATCGCACTGAATATCAGCATCCCGGCTACGTGGCTGATATTCAGTAGTTTGGCCATTGCCTGCCCGGCCAATACGGTGCCGCTGGCAGAAAAACCGATATACATGACGCAAACCAGCACCAGCGGCACCACCGCGCCAAAAACCCCAAACTGGGCGCGGCTAAGGATCATTTGCGGAAGTCCCAGTCGCGGTCCCTGCAGCGCATGCAGAGACATCACCGCCGCCCCCAGCATCTGACCGACCAGCAGCCCGACCAGAGACCACACTACATCGCCGCCCAGCACAACGGCTAAAGCGCCAGTGACAATCGCCGTAATTTGCAGATTGCCGCCAAACCAAAGGGTGAACTGGCTAAAAGGGTGTCCATGCCGTTCGCTTTCCGGGATGTAATCAATCGACCGCCTTTCACTCATTCCAGCATAATTGCTCTTTGACTGCCCGTCTGTAGACGAAAACGAAGACATAGATTCCTCACTCAAGTTATTAATATCACCTCACTCAATCGTTCTTGTATATACAAGCATTGACAACTCACCGCCTTGCATGCACTCTCATTTTGTGACGAATATGTAAAATATTTGTATTGCAGAAAGTTACTAAACTAGCTCAAGGCGGTGCTTATTGTTGACGCCGGAAGCGATTAACTAAGGTATGCTGCCCATGATGGTCCCTTTTCAACTTTCGACGCTCCCCGTCACGCCGTGGAAAAACGGCGGCGGAGAGACGCGCGAAATCATCTGCGTACCCGCTCCAGATGCCCCTTTTCTCTGGCGAGCGAGTATTGCCACCCTGCAGGCGGATGGCCCTTTCTCCCCCTTTCCTGGCGTCGACCGGGTCATTACTCTGCTGGCGGGGCAGCCGCTACGGCTGTGTGGCGAGAATATCGACCAACCGCTGGCGCTCTGGCAGCCGTGGGCTTTCCCCGGCGAATGGGCGCTGTCCAGCGTCGGGATCGTTGCGCCAGGGCTGGACTTCAATATCATGACTCAGCGCGGGCGCGCGTCGGCGACAGTTCAGGTCGTTAGCGACCTGCAATGCCCTGCCAGCGAGGGGGTCGCTTATGTTCTACAAGGCGAGTGGGATCTGGCCGGGCGACGCTGCGCGGCCGGCAGCGGCCTCTGCTGGCGCGGTGGATCCCCGCGGAATCTGCGTCCCGTGGGCAGCAATGGACGCCTGCTGCTGGCGGAGATCGCGCTCAAATAATCGTCAGGAGAGATGATATACTGCAGCTATCGCGATGTACTTTTGCCCCGCGCGGCGCGGACCGGCTGAAAAATATCGTGACACAAGGGGTCGTCAGTGGGATATAATTCCCGGCTAAATTTGAGTTATTTTGAAATAACAATGTTAACGTTATGATTGTTAAAGTAAAAATAAGCAATAACGATAAGGATTAAAGCTATGGGTTTTCTTTCCGGTAAGCGCATTTTGATCACTGGCGTCGCCAGCAAACTGTCCATCGCCTACGGCATCGCGCAGGCAATGCACCGCGAAGGCGCGGAACTGGCATTCACCTATCAGAATGAGAAACTGAAAGGTCGCGTAGAAGAGTTTGCTGCCGCGCTGGGTTCTGACATTGTGCTGCCGTGCGACGTTGCTGAAGATGAGAGCATCACCGCGCTGTTCACCGAGCTGGAAAAAGTCTGGCCAAAATTCGATGGTTTCGTCCACTCAATCGGTTTTGCCCCGGCTGACCAGTTAGACGGCGACTACGTTGACGTTGTCACTCGCGACGGCTTTAAAATCGCGCACGACATCAGCGCTTACAGCTTCGTGGCAATGGCCAAAGCCTGCCGCGGCATGCTGAACCCGGGTTCGGCTCTGCTGACGCTCTCCTACCTGGGCGCAGAGCGCGCGATCCCGAACTATAACGTGATGGGTCTGGCCAAAGCCTCTCTGGAAGCTAACGTCCGCTATATGGCTAACGCCATGGGTCCGGAAGGCGTTCGCGTCAATGCCATCTCTGCCGGTCCTATCCGTACGCTGGCCGCGTCCGGTATTAAAGATTTCCGTAAAATGCTGGCGCACTGCGAAGCGGTCACCCCGATCCGTCGCACCGTCACCATTGAAGATGTGGGTAACAGCGCAGCCTTCCTGTGCTCCAACCTGTCTGCGGGGATCTCCGGTGAAGTCGTTCACGTTGACGGCGGGTTCAATAT
>NZ_JAGRQY010000191.1:0-22236 GCF_018223905.1 Klebsiella sp. 28 | reverse complement strand
GTACCAGCGCAGCCGTTTTTCCATAATAATGAAAAAAAGATGACAGTGTCACGTTACCCAACAATAAACGCGGCGAGAATGACTTTATTTACAGCGTGTAATAAAGAGGATATTGCACTAAGAAAGGAATAATGGAATAAGAATAAGATATTACCGCCCGCTATCATGCAGGTGCGCATCTTATGATGCACACCTGTCGGGCACCTTAACGTTCAGCTACCAGGCGGATAAACTCATCCTCCCCTTTCGCCTTGCCGGCGACGGTCGGCTCAGCCACATCCTCTTTCTCTGGCGCATTAGCTTCGCACAGGCGACGTAACAGCGCATTCTGCCGCTTTTGCTGATCCAGCAGCGCTTGCAGCAGTTCTATCTGCTCATTCGCTCGCGAACTGGCGCGGTTGACGAAGAACCATAACAACAGACCGACAAGCAGCAGCGCCACGGACACAGCCAGCGATGCCAGATTTAAAATCCCAGGATTTAGTAACTCACTCATTTCACCACCTCAAAGAGAAGGCGTTCATTCTACCACCCGCGGCGCAGAAGGAAATCAGTCGGCAGAAAAATGTCTTACCACGGAATAAATTTATTAATAGTGCAAATGCCGCTGAAAAACTGAACATCCTGGTCGCACATTACGTTAAGCATCTGAGTCCACAGCAACAGGCAGCCTGCTATGATGACTATCAGTAAAACCCACCGTAATTTTTTCACTCCACTCTCCGCATCAGTACGCAATGTCGCCAGGATAGCACGGCCTTCTTAAACCGCGGCTAACTGTATTACGAAAGGTAAGTTTAGGAATCATCGACTTGTTTCAAAACGTGTTCGTGTCAAAATCACGCCAGGGATCATACAAATAATGAGGCATCAATGCGATTAATCATTCGTACTATTATCTTGGTGGCTATCTTATGGATTGGCGTATTATTGAGCGGTTATGGGGTGTTATTCCACAGTGAGGAAAACGTCGGCGGTCTGGGTCTTAAGTGCCAATACCTCACCGCCCGCGGAGTCAGCACCGCACTTTATGTTCATTCCGACAGCGGAGTGATCGGCGTCAGCAGTTGCCCTCTGCTGCGTAAAAGCACAACCGTGGTTGATAACGGCTAACATCGAACCGGCGATCGCGACGTAGCGCCGCGGTCGCCAACCCCGTTATCCGCCGCCTCAGAACGGATAGTCGTTGTATCCCATTTGTTCAGAAATCTTACGCGCCGCCTGGTGGAGCATCGCCACGTATTCATGCAAGCGTTCTTCAGAGAAACGTAGCGTTGGGAATGAGATGCTCAGCCCGGCAATGACCACGCCGAAACGGTCAAACACCGGCACGCCAATGCAGCGCAGCCCCTCTTCCTGTTCCTCATTATCCTCGCCATAGCCCTGCTCGCGAACGCCATCCAGCACTTTCAGCAACTCCTCGGTGCTGGTAATGGTCCGCTCGGTGCTGCGCTTATACTCCACGCCGTCGAGGATCTGCTCCACTTCGCTGCGATCGCGCCATGCCAGCAGCACCTTGCCAATCGCGGTACTGTACAGCGGGTTGCGGCGGCCAATACGCGAGTACATCCGCAGGTTATACATCGAGTCAATTTTATGGATGTAGACGATACTGTCTTCATCCAGCGCCCCAAGATGGATGGTCTCTTTCGTCAGTCGCGAAAGTTCGCGCATCTGTATATCGGCGCTGCGCACCAGGTCGACGTTCTGCAGCGCGCGCGCGCCCAGTTCGAACAGCTTGAGGGTGAGAGAGTATTTCTCAGACTCTCCTTCCTGTGCCACATAGCCCAGTGATTTCATGGTCTGTAAAAAGCGATAAACGGTGCTTTTCGACATCATGACGCGCTGGGACAGTTCGGTAATGCCAATTTCACGCTCTTCACCCAGCGCCTGTAGGATGCCGAAAACCTTCAATACCGAAGAGACAGAATCTGGCTGTTTATCCAAATCTGCACCTGCCATTTATCACCTCGTCGTAACTGTTTTATAAAAATTAGAACCGGTTTTTATTATAAATTCGCCGCCTCTGAGCCGCAATCATTCTTCTGCCACTTCGTTACAAATCTGCGACATACTGCGAATTAATCAATGCTAAACTCATCATTCAAAAAACCGTTTCATTTAAGACTCATATTCACCATGGATAAAAATTCTTCTGATGGCGTGCCGTTGCCGCAACGCTATGGCGCCATTCTGACCATCGTGCTTGGGCTGACCATGGCCGTGCTCGACGGGGCTATCGCCAACGTCGCGCTGCCGACTATCGCCAGCGATCTCAACGCCTCACCGGCGGCTTCAATCTGGATCGTTAACGCCTACCAAATCGCCATTGTCATCGCCCTGCTGCCGCTCTCCTTCCTCGGCGACATGGTCGGCTATCGGCGTATCTATAAGATAGGCCTGGTGGTGTTTATCTTTACCTCGCTGGCCTGCGCGCTGTCGCGTAGCCTCGAAATGCTAACCTTCGCCCGCGTCGCGCAGGGATTGGGCGGCGCCGCGCTGATGAGCGTCAACACCGCGCTGATCCGTCTGATTTATCCGCAGCGCTTTCTTGGTCGCGGCATGGGCATTAACTCTTTTGTCGTTGCCGTCTCTTCGGCGGCAGGCCCGACTATCGCCGCAGCGATCCTCTCCCTCGCCTCATGGCAATGGCTGTTTTTAATTAACGTGCCTCTCGGCATCGTCGCCTTTGTTCTGGCCATGCGCTTTCTGCCGCCCAACAGCGCGCGCAGCAAAATCATCCGCTTCGATCTGCCGAGCGCCATTATGAACGCCCTTACCTTCGGGCTGCTGATCACCGCCCTGAGCGGTTTCGCCCAGGGGCAGTCCACTCAGCTGGTGCTGGCGGAGGTCGCCGCTATGCTGGTGGTGGGGTTCTTCTTCGTTCGCCGCCAGCTCACGATGCCCGTCCCCCTGCTGCCGGTCGACCTGCTGCGTATCCCACTCTTCTCTCTCTCTATCTGCACTTCCATCTGCTCCTTCTGCGCGCAGATGCTGGCGATGGTCTCCCTGCCCTTTTTTCTGCAGTCGATGATGGGGCGCAGCGAAGTGGAGACTGGTCTGCTGCTAACGCCGTGGCCGTTAGCGACCATGGTGATGGCGCCGCTGGCCGGCTATTTGATCGAGAAATGTCATGCCGGGCTGCTGGGGGCTATCGGCCTGCTGATTATGGCCTGCGGCCTGTTCGGCCTGGCGCTGCTGCCCTCGTCGCCCTCCGATCTGGATATCATCTGGCGCATGGCGCTGTGCGGCGCCGGCTTCGGGCTGTTTCAGTCGCCGAACAACCATACCATCGTCGCCTCGGCTCCGAGCCATCGTAGCGGCGGCGCCAGCGGCATGCTGGGCACCGCTCGCCTGCTCGGACAGAGCACCGGCGCGGCGCTGGTGGCGCTGCTATTCAATTTGCTCGGTAACAACGGCACCCACACCGCCCTGCTGCTGGCCGGCACCCTGGCTATCGTCGCCGCGCTAATTAGCGGTCTGCGGGTCACTCAGCCGCGCGCAGCCTGACGGACGGTAAAAAAAATCCGCAGCTTGCGGGCTGCGGATTGTCGTTTTCAGCGTCAGAAGATAGATTATTTCAGATATTCACCGCTACGCAGGGCTTCAATACGCTTATCCAGCGGCGGGTGAGTCATAAACAGTTCGCTCATGGATTTCGCTTTACCGTTAATGCAGAACGCCATCATGCTGCTGGCTTCCTGCGGCTCATAGCTGGTTTTCAGACGCTGCAGGGCTGCAATCATCTTCTCGCGGCCTACCAGACGCGCCGAGCCGGCGTCAGCATGGAACTCACGGTAACGCGAGAACCACATGGTGATTATGCTGGCCAGAATACCGAACACCAGCTCAAGCACCGTGGCGACCGCGAAGTAGATCAGCGGGTTGCCATTGCTGCTCTCCCCTTCATCTTCCCGGTTGCCGCCGAGGAAACCGGCCGCAATCTGCGCGATAACGCGGGAGATAAAGATAACGAAGGTGTTCACCACCCCCTGGATCAGGGTCATGGTAACCATATCGCCATTGGCGATGTGGCTGATTTCATGGGCAATGACCGCTTCCGCTTCATCACGGCTCATGTTTTGCAACAGCCCGGTGCTGACGGCGACCAGCGAGGCGTCACGACGCGCGCCGGTGGCGAAGGCGTTAATGTCAGGCGCGTGATAGATAGCTACCTGCGGCATGGCAATACCTACCTGCTGCGCCTGCTGCGCAACGGTATTCATCAGCCAGCGTTCCGTTTCGTTGCGCGGCTGCTCGATCACTTCCCCACCCACTGACTTCAGCGCCATCCACTTCGACATCATCAGCGAAACGATAGAACCACCGAAGCCGAACAGCAGGGCCATAATCAGAAGACCGGTCATGCTGCTGGATTGGATCCCCGTGAGGCTTAACACCAGCCCGAACACGACCATCACTGCCAGGTTCGTCAGCAGGAAAAGCGCGATTCGCATCATAATTTTCTTTTTACCTCAATTTAACAAAACGCACTATGCGATTACCCACATCGTATGGGTCAGGCTGCAATTTTCAACCATCAGCCCCCGCTAAGTCACGATAAAAACACAACTTTACATTTTGTAGCATCTTGCTGACAGCGGCAGCACAGGTTGACATTTTGTTAGATGAGCTGAATGGCGATGACAATGCGCACAAAAAAAACGGGCACCTCTCAGGGTGCCCGTTAGCAACTTATTTGCTGGCCGGCGGTTCCACCGCCGGGCGCGCTTTTTCCAGATGCGCCAGGTCTACCGCGATATGGACCGTTTCATCAAGATACGGATCCGGCTCCTGGTAATCCTTCGGCAGATCGTCCAGTTTTTTCAGCGGCGGCTTGCCTTCGCGTTTCAGGCGATCGTTAATCCGCGCCAGACGAATCGCATCATCTTCTTCGTTCTCTTTCTCACGCTGGGTGTAGTTCAGAGAGACGATGTTACGTTTGTCCTTCATCGCGTTATAACGGGCAATATCCTTCATGATGTACTGGAATTCAGGATCCTGCGCAATACGCTCGTCGTGGCGCTTGAGCAGCTCCGGTCCAAACGGGGTCAGATCCCCGGACTTCACATAGGTGGCCGCGTTGATGCTATCCCACGGCAGCGCGTTGTCTTCATACTGCTCGCCGGTTTCGCGATCTTCATTGCCGGTTGGCATCATGATATCCGGCGTCACGCCTTTGCGCTGCGTACTGCCGCCGTTAATACGATAGAACTTCTGGATGGTGTACTGGACGGAACCCAACGCCGGCCACTCCGGACGCAGCATTTGATCGTAAATACGATTCAACGAGCGATACTGCTGTACCGTCCCTTTACCGAAGGTCGGTTCGCCAACGATCAGCGCGCGGCCATAGTCCTGCATCGCTGCGGCGAAGATCTCAGACGCCGAGGCGCTAAAGCGGTCAACCAGCACCACCAGCGGCCCTTTGTAATAAACCACGCCATCGTTGTCGCTGTCTTCGCGCACTTTGCCATTATTATCCCGCACCTGCACCACCGGACCGGACGGAATAAACAGACCCGAGAGCGATACCGCCTCTGTCAGCGCTCCGCCGCCGTTGCTGCGCAGGTCAATGATGATGCTGCTGACGTTCTGTTTTTCCAGCTTCTGCAGCTGCACTTTCACGTCATCGGTCAGGCCAACGTAAAAGCCTGGAATATCCAGCACGCCGACTTTTTCTTTCCCGACGGTTTTCACCGACATCTTCACCGCACGGTCTTCCAGACGAATGCGCTCGCGGGTCAGCGTTACAATACGCGTCTTGGCTCCTTTACCGGCCGGCAGGATTTCAAGACGAACCTTGCTGCCCTTCGGCCCTTTAATCAGCGCCACGACGTCATCCAGACGCCAGCCGATGACATCAACCATCGACTTCCCGGTCTGGCCAACGCCAACGATGCGATCGCCGACGCTGATCGCTTTGCTTTTCGCGGCTGGACCGCCCGCCACCAGCGAATTAATGACGGTATAGTCATCATCCATCTGCAGCACGGCGCCGATCCCCTCGAGTGAGAGGCTCATTTCGGTGTTGAACTGCTCGGTATTACGCGGCGACAGATAATTTGTGTGCGGATCGATTTCGCGAGCGAAGGCGGTCATCGCCAGCGAGAAGACATCTTCGCTGTTGGTTTGCGCCAGGCGACGGATAGCAAACTTATAGCGACGGGTTAAGGTGTCACGGATCTCTTTATCGTCTTTACCCGCCAGCTTCAGGCTTAACTGGTCAAACTTAACCTTAGCGTCCCACAGCTTGTTCAGCTCGGCCTCGTCTTTTGGCCACGGCGCTTTGGAGCGGTCAAGGTTGAAATTATCATTGCCGGTAAAGTCCATCGGACGTTCAAGCACCTTCAGCGCATACTGATAGCGCTCGAAGCGGCGCTGCTGCCCCAGGTTGTAGAGGTCGTAAAAGACGTCCAGTTTCCCGCTGCGCAGCTCATCGCCAATTTGGTCTTTTTTAGCCGCAAACTTCGCCACATCGCTGGCCAGCAGCACATTGTGGCTGTAGTCCAGCAGGTTCAGGTAACGGTCAAAAATCTTTGCCGAGAAGGCGTTGTCGAGATCAAACTGACGGTAATGAGAGCGGGTAAAGCGCGACGTCACGCGCTCGCTTACCGTCGCGTGCTGCGGCTCTTCTTTCAGCACGGGGATTTGATCTGCGCGGGTTATGTCATCAACAGCGAATGCATGGCCTGCTATTGCCAGCAGGCCCGCAAGCGCGGTGATTTTAAAAAATGTGTTCATGCCTGGCCCGGCCTCCGTTTCAGAACACCAGGTGTTCTGCGCGTACAATCATTGACATACCAGAAGTCAGCTGTACACGAACGCCATCTTTGGTGATTTCCAGAACGGTGGCGTCCATGGCGTTATTGCCTGCTTTTACCTTCAGCGCCTGGCCGACGGTCAGAACGGAAACATCCGATACCGGAGTAAGACGCTCTTCACGCGGGGCTTTGGCCGCAACAGGACGCGGTTTACGCTGTTCAGCGCCTTCTTTACGACGCGGCTGCTGAGGACGCGGTTTACGCTCACGGCGAACGCCTTCATCCTGCTGGCCTGCGGCCGCAGCGGCTTCGCGTTTTTTCGCCTGCTGGGCTGCGCGCTGCGCCTGAACGCGAGCTTTCGCTTCTTCCAGCTGCTGACGCGCATGGGCAATGTGCTGCTCTTCCAGTTCGCCGCACGGATTGCCATCCAGGTCAACGCGAATAGCGCCGGCTTTTACGCCGTACAGATAACGCCAGCTGGACGTGTAGAGACGTAATGCAGCGCGAAGCTGGGTCTTGCTGAGATTCATCTCACCACCCACTCGCTCAACGAGATCCTGAAAAATTCCGATTTTCAGGGGGCGCGCTTCACCTTCAGCGCTAAAGCACTGCGGGAAACGTTCGGCCAGAAAGGCGATAACTTCTTTACTGCTATTCAACTTAGGTTGATTTTCCATGAAATTTCCTGATTACAACGGACGTAGCCAACAAGCCGCAGGCATGAACAGGCGACATTATAATGACGTCCTCGCTAAATGCTACGTTATCCGTTGATTATCCCACGACACGGGTAAAGATTTTTTGATAATCCGTGGCCGCAATGAGTTTTTCCAGATGCTCGACCAGCGTGCGCAACCCCTGCTCATCTTCAGCGGTGAAGCGCCCGTAAGCCGGACTATCGATATCCAGCACGCCGATAATCTGGCCATTCACGCGCAGAGGGAAGACAATTTCCGAATTACTGGCGGCATCGCAGGCAATGTGGCCGTCAAAGGCGTGGACGTCCTCGACGCGCTGGACCTGAGCCTGCGCCACCGCCGCGCCGCATACGCCTCGCCCGACCGGGATCCGCACGCAGGCCAGTTTGCCCTGGAACGGTCCCAACACCAGGGTATCGCCTTCCAGAAGGTAGAAACCGGCCCAGTTGACCTCGCTCAGCCGCTCGAACAGCAGCGCGCTGGTATTGGCGATCATCGCCAGAAAACTGGTTTCACCTGCCATTAATGCCTGGAAATCGCGGTTCAGATCCGCGTAAAATTCTGTTTTGCTCATTATATCTTCACTTTGTTGTCTTACTGCCTGATACGTACAGCCTACTAAAATAAGCATTAAATGCGCTTGGGCTCAAGATGAATTCATTCATAGGTTAAGATAGTGAGATACATTCATTCCTGTACGTAATAAATGCCGATAAAAACACCCACCCTCAAACCTGCGAAAAAGATGGTCGTGCATACTGTCAGCACGCCGCTTCCCTATGCGCATTATCAGCGCTGTACGCAGTGTGACATGCTCTTCCGCTTACCGGTGCTCAAGCGCAACCAAAGCGCCTGGTGTCCGCGCTGTAACGCGAAGGTGCGCGATGGCCGCGACTGGTCGCTGACCCGCCTGGGCAGCATGGCCCTCGCGATGCTATTGCTCATGCCTTTCGCCTGGTCTGAGCCTTTGCTGCGCCTGCATCTGTTGGGCGTACGCATCGACGCCAACGTCCTGCAGGGGATCTGGCAGATGACCGCGCAGGGCGATCCGATTACCGCCGCCATGGTACTGTTTTGCGCGGTGGTCGCCCCGGTGCTGCTGGTGGTCTCCATCAGCTATCTCTGGCTGGGCAATGTGCTGGGGATGAACCTGCGGCCGGTGCTGCTGATGCTCGGCAAGCTTAAAGAGTGGGTGATGCTGGATATCTATCTGGTGGGCATCGGCGTCGCCTCCATCAAGGTGCAGGATTACGCCTTCCTGCAGCCGGGCATCGGTCTGGTGGCGTTTATCTCCCTGACGTTGTTGAGCATCCTGACGCTTATTCATATGAACGTCGAAGAGCTATGGGAGCGTTTCTATCCCGAGCGTCCGGCGACCCGCGCCGATAATAATCTGCAGGTGTGCACCGGCTGTCATTACACCGGCTATCGCGACGCGCGCGGCCGCTGCCGACGCTGCCACACGCCGCTGCATCATCGCCGACCGCAGAGCCTGCAGCGCAGCTGGGCGGCGCTGATTGCCTCGCTGGTTTTCCTCTTTCCGGCCAACCTGTTGCCAATCTCCATCATCTACGTCAACGGCGCGCGCCAGGACGACACGATCCTCTCGGGGATCATCTCCCTGGCCAGCAGCAATATCGCCATTGCCGGGGTCGTGTTTATCGCCAGTATTTTGGTGCCATTCACCAAAGTTATAGTGTTATTTACCCTGCTGCTCAGCATACAATTCAAGTGCGAGCAGGGATTGCGCACCCGCATCCTGCTGCTGCGGCTAATCACCTGGATTGGCCGTTGGTCGATGCTGGATCTGTTTGTTATCTCACTCACCATGTCGCTAATAAATCGCGATCAGCTCCTCGCCTTCACCATGGGGCCGGCTGCGGTTTACTTTGGCGGCGCGGTAATTTTAACTATTCTTGCAGTTGAATGGCTGGACAGCCGCTTACTTTGGGACGCACATGAGTCAGGAAACGCCCGCTTCGCAGACTGAAGCCAGAATAAAAACCAAACGCCGTATTTCGCCATTCTGGCTGCTGCCGGTCATCGCGTTGCTGATTGCCGCCTGGCTAATCTGGACCAGCTTTGACGATCGCGGATCGACGATTACGATTGATTTCCAGTCCGCGAACGGCATCGTGCCGGGACGGACGCCGATCCGCTATCAGGGGGTTGAAGTCGGCACCGTCCAGGATATTAGCCTCAGTAAAGATCTGAGTAAGATTGAGGTTTCGGCCAGCATCAAACGCGATATGAAAGATGCGCTGCGCAAAGAGACCCAGTTCTGGCTGGTCACGCCGAAAGCCTCTCTGGCCGGCGTATCGGGCCTCGATGCGCTGGTGGGCGGGAACTACATCGGCATGATGCCGGGCAAGGGTGAACCCGAAGATCACTTTGTCGCCCTCGACACCCAACCTAAATACCGCATCAACAACGGCGAGCTAATGATCCACCTGCAGGCGCCGGATCTTGGCTCTCTGAACAGCGGCTCGCTGGTCTACTTCCGAAAAATCCCGGTCGGGCGGGTGTATGACTATTCCCTGAATGCCAATAATCAGGGGGTGACCATCGATGTGCTAATTGAGCGCCGGTTTACCAATCTGGTGAAAAAAGGCAGCCGCTTCTGGAACGTCTCAGGCGTCAAGGCCGACGTCGGCCTGAGCGGGGCCAAAGTGCAACTGGAGAACCTGTCCGCGCTGGTGAACGGCGCCATCGCCTTCGACTCCCCCGCCGATTCGCATGTCGCCTCGCAAAACGATGAATATCACCTGTATGAAGATCTGGCGCATAGCCAGCGCGGCGTGGTAGTGACCCTCGATCTGCCTGATGGCGATGGACTGAAAGCGGGCTCGACGCCGCTCATGTATCAGGGGCTGGAGGTGGGCCAGTTAAGCAAACTGAATCTAAACCCCGGCGGCAAAGTTACTGGCGAGATGACCGTCGACCCGAGCGTGGTGACGCTGCTGCGTGAGAAAACGCTGATTCAGATGAAGAAGCCGAAGCTCTCCCTCGATAACCCCAGCATTAGCACCCTGCTCACCGGCAATACCTTTGAGCTGGTGCCCGGCGAAGGCGAGCCACGCAATCACTTCTCGGTAATGCCGGCGGATAAAGCGCTGCTGGATGAGCCCAACGTCGCCACCGTTACTCTCTCGGCGCCGGAGAGCTACGGCATCGACGGCGGTCAGCCGCTGGTGCTGCACGGAGTAAAAGTCGGCCAGGTGCTGGAGCGTAAACTGACGGCCAAAGGGGTAACCTTTCAGGTTGCCATTGACCCTGAATACCGCGATCTAATTCACGGCGACAGCAAATTTGTGGTTAACAGTCGTCTGGACGTCAAAGTGGGGCTCGACGGCGTGCAGGTGCTGGGCGCCAGCGCCAGCGAATGGGTGAACGGCGGGATCAGGGTGATCCCCGGCGAAAAAGGCAAAATGCAAAGCAGCTATCCGCTGTACGCTAACCTTGAAAAGGCGCAGGAAAATAGCCTGAGCGAAGTGCCGACCACTACCCTGAGCCTGTCTGCTGAGACGCTGCCTGACGTTCAGGCCGGCTCGGTGGTGCTGTATCGTAAATTCGCCGTCGGCGAGATCATCGCCGTCAAACCGCGCAAGGATGCATTCGATATCGATCTGCATATCAAGCCGGAGTACCGCTACCTGCTGACCAACAACAGCGTCTTCTGGGCGGAAGGCGGTGCGAAGGTCAAGCTTGACGGTAACGGACTCACCGTGCAGGCCTCGCCGCTGGCGCGCGCGATCAAAGGGGCGATCAGTTTCGATAACCTCAATGGCAGCAGCGCCGGAGCACGGCTGAATAACAAACGTATCCTTTATGCATCTGAAACGGCGGCGCGCGCCGTGGGCGGCCAAATCACCCTGCACGCGTACGACGCCGGGAAGATGGCGGCCGGGATGCCGATTCGTTATCTCGGCATCGACATCGGTCAAATCCAGTCGCTGGAGCTAATCACCGCCAAAAACGAAGTGCAGGCGAAAGCGGTGCTCTATCCGGAATACGTCGGCACCTTCGCCCGCGCCGGGACCCGCTTCTCGGTGATCACTCCGCAAATCTCCGCCGCGGGCGTGGAACATCTCGACACCCTGTTCCAGGCCTACATCAACGTTGAGCCCGGCCGCGGCCCGGCACGACGCGATTTTGAGATCCAGGATACGACGATCAGCGATTCGCGTTATATCGACGGCCTGAACATCGTGGTGGAAGCGCCGGAGGCGGGGTCGCTTGGCATCGGTACGCCGGTCCTGTTCCGCGGACTGGAAGTCGGGACGGTTACCGGACTGTCGCTGGGGTCGATGTCTGACCGGGTGATGGTTAAGCTGCGCATCAGTAAGCGCTACCAGTACCTGGTACGTAATAACTCGGTGTTCTGGCTGGCCTCGGGTTACAGCCTCGACTTCGGCCTGATTGGCGGGGTGGTGAAAACCGGTACCTTCAATCAGTTTATCCGCGGCGGGATCGCCTTTGCCACGCCGCCGGGCACGCCGCTGGCGCCGAAGGCCCAGGATGGCAAGCACTTCCTGCTGCAGGAGAGCGAGCCGAAAGAGTGGCGGGAGTGGGGCACCGCTCTGCCGCAGTAATGCCCCCTTCTCCCGCCCCGGGCAACGCCGGGCGCGGGGAGAGGATAAACCGCACGCCCCGGTGTCACGCGCCGGGGCGTTTGTGCTAAACTGCGCACCCTTTTTTTCTGTGGTGCGCTGCCCGTGGCTGAAAATACTGTCTATTTCCCTGAAGCGTTTCTCGCTCAAATGCGCGCGGCGATGCCAGCGCATCTCTCTTTCGACGACTTTATCGCCGCCTGTCAGCGCCCGCTACGCCGCAGTATTCGCGTCAATACGCTGAAGATTAGCGTCGATGATTTCCTCTCTCTGGTTGCCCCCTACGGCTGGCAGCTCGCGCCGGTGCCCTGGTGCGCAGAGGGATTCTGGATCGAGCGAGAGGATGACGACGCGCTGCCGCTGGGCAGTACCGCCGAACATCTCAGCGGGCTGTTCTATATTCAGGAAGCCAGTTCGATGCTGCCGGTCGCCGCCCTGTTCGCCGATAACCGGCAGCCCGAACGGGTGATGGACGTTGCCGCCGCCCCGGGATCGAAAACCACCCAAATTGCAGCCCGAATGGGCAACGCGGGCGGCATTCTCGCCAATGAATTCTCCGCCAGCCGGGTGAAGGTGCTGCATGCCAACATCAGCCGCTGCGGCATCAGCAACGTCGCTCTGACCCACTTCGACGGCCGGGTTTTTGGCGCGGCCTTGCCCGAAACCTTCGATGCCATCCTGCTTGACGCCCCCTGCTCCGGCGAAGGGGTTGTACGTAAAGACGCCGACGCGCTGAAAAACTGGTCGCCGGAGAGCAACCTCGACATCGCCGCCACTCAGCGCGAGCTTATCGACAGCGCCTTCCATGCTCTGCGCCCTGGCGGGACGCTGGTGTATTCCACCTGCACCCTGAATCGTGAAGAAAATCAATCGGTCATTGAGTGGCTGCTGTCCCGCTATCCGCAGGCGGTGGAGATCCTGCCGCTGGGAGAGTTGTTTCCCGGCGCAGCCGACGCCTTAACCGCGGAAGGTTTTCTGCACGTTTTTCCGCAAATTTACGATTGCGAAGGCTTCTTTGTCGCAAGGTTGCGCAAAACTGCGGCGATCGATCCGCTCCCGGCGCCAGGCTATAAGGTCGGTAAATTCCCGTTTACGCCGCTGAAGGACCGGGAGGCCGCCGCGGTAACTGCCGCCGCCAGGGCTGTTGGCCTGGAGTGGGACGCAGGCCATACGCTGTGGCAGCGGGATAAAGAGCTGTGGCTGTTTCCGCTGGCTTTGGAGCCCCTGTTCGGCAAGGTGCGCTTTTCTCGCATCGGCGTGCGCCTGGCGGAGCTGCACAATAAGGGGTACCGCTGGCAGCATGAGGCGGTTATCGCCTTTGCCGCGCCGCAGCGGGCCTTCGAGCTGTCGCAGGAGGAAGCGGAGGAATGGTATCGCGGGCGCGACGTCTATCCGCAAACCGCGCCTGGGCAGGATGAAACCATTGTGACCTTCCAGGGCGTCCCGCTGGGCCTGGCGAAGCGCGTCGGCTCCCGACTGAAGAACAGCTATCCGCGCGAACTGGTGCGCGATGGAAAACTTTTTGCCGGCAAGGTGTGAGGCCGCGCAAAAAATGCGCACTTTTTGACTGGCGCTTTTCGCCCCATTGACTACGCTGAAAAATAACGGCCATAACTGGTCGTACCACAACTCAGCTGAAAAATGGGGTGAAACGATGAGTAAAACCAATGTCCGCATCGGCGCGTTCGAAATAGACGATGCCGAACTGCACGGTGAGCATCAGGGTGAGCGAACGTTAAGCATACCCTGCAAATCCGATCCAGACTTATGTATGCAGCTTGACGCCTGGGATGCCGACACCAGCGTGCCCGCGATTCTCAATGGCGAACATTCCGTTCTCTACCGTAAACATTACGACCGCCAGTCCGATGCCTGGGTCATGCGCCTTGCCTGACACCAATGAACCCGTCGCCTGAGACGGGTTATTTATTTCCCCGTCCCGCCGTCATCCCCTACACTAAATAGTATGTGAACCCGAGCATGAGGCCAGGATGTTTGCCTTAGTGTTGTTTATTTGCTATCTGGATGGCGGCTGCGAGGACATTGTGGTTGACGTCTACCGCGAGGAAACGCAGTGCTTAGTGGCGATGGAGGATCAGCGGATCCGCCACGGTGGCTGCTACCCGATAGAAGATTTTATTGATGGCTTCTGGCAACCCGCCAGCGAATACAGCGACTTTTAGCCTGCCGACTGCAGCGCCACCAGCGTCAGCGTCCCACCAAACACAGCGCCCGTATCAATATAGTGTTGATTATCGTGGTCATAACGCGCCTGAAGCGGCGTATGGCCAAACCAGAAATGGTCCGCGCCGGCAATAGCGCCATGGCGCCCCGCCAGGTGTTCACTCAGACGATGGCGGCTCCATAGTACCCGTTGGGGATCCACCGGCTGCTGCCAGCGATAGACCGGCGCCGGGTAATCGGCGTGGGCGATCACATGCCGCGCTTTCCCGCATTCCACTTCAATAATCAACGGTAGCCGCCGACAGTGCGCCAGCAGCCGATCGACGTCGGCCCGCTGCCGCGCATCGCCCTTGACGTACCAGTCGCCACCGTTCATCTGCCAGAGCCGCATATCTCCGCTCTCCAGCGCCTCCAGCGCCATCTGCTCATGATTCCCCCGAACGGCCCTGAACCAGCGACAGGGCAACAGGCCAAGACAATCGGCGCTCTGCGGCCCGCGATCGATCAGATCGCCCACCGAGATCAGCAGATCGGCCCAGGGATCAAAACGCAACTGACGCAGGCGATTCATCAGCAGCGCAAAGCAGCCATGCAGATCGCCCATCAGCCAGATATTACGCCAGTCGCTGCCGTTAATACGTTGATACATATAATTACCTCTCAGCGGTAATTATAGGTAATTCCAGCAAAGGTCCACGGAATTTAATTTACACCTCAATCAATTTTAAACAGACGGCAAATATAGTCCGCCAGAGGATTAAGCTTGTCAGTGGCTCGCTTTAAAATAGGGGGAAATCACAACGAGGTGTTTATCGTGACAGACAATAGCCTGCATTCATCCGGCGTGCTAGCGCCGCGCTCGCATCTTATTGCCGATCTGGTGATGGGCAGATTGACACCTGCCCCCATCTGGCGGCAAAAAAATTACCGCTTTAAGTTTTTGCTGCGCACGGCCTTATTTTATAACGCCACCAGAGCGATGCTGGAAGCGCTCAGCGCTCGGGATGATTTTAATCAGCTGCTGGCCGCACAGGCTACGCTGCCGGGCAAAGTACACCGTCAATATCTGACCCGCGATCTCAACGCCTGGCAGCGGGCGGTGGCGGTAATCAACCATTATCGCTATATCGACACCCTACGCGGATCGCGGCTGGCGCACGCTATGACCGCGGTGTCTGAGGTCCCGCTGCTGACGTTAAACGGAAAAGAGGACCGCCGGTTTACTCTTTATGCCTCCTCGGCAGGCAAAGCCGAACGTGAGGGTGAAACCACTCTGTGGCTGCGCGACAGCGACCACACCCTGCTGGCCAGCGCCACCTTCAGCGTAACCCGTGATCACGATGCCTGGCAGCTGGTTATCGGCGGTCTGCAGGGGCCACGACGTCACGTTTCTCATGAGGTGATTAAGCAGGCGACTCGCGCCTGCTACGGCCTGTTTCCGAAGCGCCTGCTGCTGGAGTTTATCTGGCAGCTGGCCGCGCGCAGCCAAATCGCGGCTATTTACGGCGTCAGCGATAATGGTCACGTGTTCCGCGCCCTGCGCTATCGCCTGAGCAAAGGCCGCCATTTCCACGCCAGCTACGACGAGTTCTGGCAGTCTATCGACGGCCAGCCAGAAAGCCCCTGGCGCTGGCGGCTACCGCTATGTCTGGAAAGAAAATCGCTGGAGAGTATCGCCAGTAAAAAACGGGCTGAATATCGGCGGCGATTCCAGCTGCTGGATCAGCTGACGGAGCAGGTGGCAATATTGACGCAGCGGCATGCCGGTGACTAAATTGCGCTGTCGGTGAAGCCGAATTACAACATGGCGTTTGCTTATTATGTCAATATTTCGCTACTATCAGGGTCCCCGAAGGCCACCGGATAGTCGCTTGCATAATGAGTAAAACCGAAATTTTTCTGCTGATTATTCTGGCGGTCATTCTGCTCGGGAGCATATGGTTTATTTTCAGCGATGAAATTTGGCTATTGCTCTGCTATCTGGAAAGTCAGATATACCCTACATTCAGCGTTCCGCAATAATATTTTCCGCCCGCAAAAGTGCTCGTGCTTATTATTTATGCCACCTCGTCAGCCGGCGAGGTGTAATCGCATGAATTGCCAAATCGTTTAGATTTTGCTTATTTTATTTATCATACAAATATGTATACTAGCAGGCTTCCGATGTTGGCCCGCCAGTTAACCTGCACGCCGGGCCTGTTTAGGTGCAGGTTTTTTCTTTTCTCCGCCCTCGTTTACGGTTCCACCGTTGCCACCTCCCCTTCCACAGGATGCGATTTATGTGTAAATGAATTGTGTATGCTAAAAACGGTGTGCTATAACGGGACATCCAGAGGCCAGCGGGTGTTTGACTGACAGGATGTCGCTGGCTCTTGGGAAAGAAGACAGATAAAGATAAAAAGAGACCGAATACGATTCCTGTATTCGGTCCAGGGAAATGGCTCTTGGGAGAGAGCCGTGCGCTAAAAGTTGGCATTAATGCAGGCTAAGTCGCCTTGCACTATAAGAATAGTTTAACGCGTCAGCTTTTCCAGTCCGCGGCCAAAGTGGCTGCATAATTCCTGGAAAGGGGGCCTCTGCCAGCGAAAAAACCGCCACTGCCGTTGTCCGGCAAGGGCGGTTTTTTTAATGTTATTACAGCAGGATAGCGAGAAAGTTTAGCAGAGCTTCTGCGCTCGCTCGATAAAGGGCGCGAGGCTCATTTTTTGTCCCGGATGCTGCGGATCGTCGATCTGGATCACTGAGATCGGCTGCGCGGTGGTTTTGCCGGCTTTGACCTGCTGCTCAGCCACCTCATTGAGCGGATACTGAACCAGCGTGCTCGGGTTGATGGCGTAAAGCGCGTTACCCGGTCGACAGGTCAACATAACCTCTTCCCGGTTGAACGCCCAGCTCTCCTTCCCCACCTCAAAACGGCTCACGGTGATAATTTGTGGCGCTGCCAGAGCAGCCCCGGAGCTTGCCAGTAACAACATGGTCAGAACAATTTTTTTCATGATTTTGCCAGTTAATTCAATAAGGTTCCCAGGTGGCAAACAGACTGACGGCCAGCAGCGCCAGCGCGCCCAGCCCTATTTCAGCCTGCGTGGTTCGCAGGATCAGGCTTTCCGCCCGCGAACCGCTTGCCGACATGCGCGGTACCAGAACATACCTGTTCACTAACGCAATTACCACCATCCCGGCGACCAGCGCACATTTGATCAACAACATGCGTCCCCACGGCGATGCGCCAATCAATCCTCCCTGTATCAACAGCGCATTGAGCGCTCCGCTGGCAATCGTGCCGGCGACGGCCAGATGCCCGTAACGTGAAAAGCGCGCCATGGTATAGACCGCGGCCGGCCGCCAGCGCCCCTGCGCCAGGCGCAGGCAATAGATAAAGGGCAACAGACCGCCGAACCAGCTGGCGACGCAGAAGAGATGCACAGCGTGGTTTGTCCGCTGCAGCACGCCGGTGAGACCATCGTGCATAGCGGCGTGCCCTACCCCGGCGGAAAGCAGCAGCTGGGCCGCCAGCAGGGCCACCAGCTGGCGGGCGCCGTGACGGGGACGGATCCACACTACCGCAAGCGCGATCCACGCCAGTAGGATCTGCCAGATCCACACTCCACCAAAGCGGGTCCCGGCCACCGCCTGCCAGACGGCGGGTCGCCAGACATCCGTCCAGCCCTCGCCCATTATTCCTCCCTGCAGGAGATACAGCGCCAGCGTAGAGATCGCGCCGATCAGTAGCAGCGGGCGCAGTAGTGGATAAAAGCGCAGCATCAGCACGCGTCTCAGCGGTACCGGCGCCCACCAGGCGCCATACAGCACGCAGCCAAAAGCCAGCATCAGGGAGATAAAGTGCCCAAAGCGCAGGGTAATATAGAGCCCGGTCAGCATCGCTTACTTCACGCTAAAGGTATATTGCCCTTTGGTTTTATGACCATCCACCGAGACCACATGCCATGCCACGGTGTACTCTCCCGGCGGCAAGGCTTCCGCCAAAGGTAACGTGACCTCGGCGGGATTATCGGCGCTGCGGGTCAGTTTTCCGGTAGCCACCGCATGCTGCTGCGGACCGGTGACGGTCACGCCGCTGAATGCGGGTTCAATACCTTCGGAAAAACTGAGCGTCAACGTCTGTGGGGAAGCTGAAAGCTGCGCCCCGGCGGTCGGGATCTGCTGCTGCAGGTGAGCGTGGGCGAAGGCGCCCGCCGCGGTTAACATCCCGGCAAGCGCAACGGAGAGGCGCAACGCGCGTCCAGCAAGAAGTCGCATATTCGTCATTCCCTTTTGTTATGTCTGTAGCACAGAGAATAACCCTGTATAATGCCAGAGTCGAGCCAGGCATCTGGCCCTGACCGGATTTATAAGCAGAGTGGAGTGGATGATGGAAAGAAATCTGGCCAAAATTTCGCAAGATGAGATGGATAAAGTCAATGTCGATCTCGCCGCCGCCGGCGTTGCTTTTAAGGAACGGTACAATATGCCGGTGGTCGCTGATTTAGTCGAGCGTGAACAGCCTGCACATCTGCGCGACTGGTTCCGTGAACGACTGATCGCCCATCGGCTGGCCTCCGTCTCCCTTTCGCGACTACCGTGGGAGCCGAAACAGAAATAATGCGCGCTCGCCTCCTCCCCGTCGGTTGGCAAGCCCGGCCAATTCCATTACGCTTATTGTTTTGCTCTGGAGCGAGCCATGCTGCGCGTCATTGATACCGAAACCTGCGGCCTGCAGGGGGGCATCGTTGAAATCGCCTCGGTCGATATAGTCGACGGGCAAATTACCAATCCCATGAGCCATCTGGTGCGTCCCGATCGGCCCATCAGCCCGCAGGCGATGGCTATCCACCGGATCACGGAAGAGATGGTCGCCGATAAGCCGTGGATTGAGGAGATTATTCCTCACTATCATGGCAGCCCGTGGTACGTCGCGCATAACGCCAGCTTCGATCGCCGGGTGTTGCCGGAGATGCACGGCGAGTGGATCTGTACGATGAAGCTGGCCCGACGCCTGTGGCCGGGAATCAAATACAGCAATATGGGGTTATATAAGTCACGTAAGCTGAACGTGACTACGCCGCCGGGACTGCATCACCACCGGGCGCTGTATGACTGCTATATCACCGCCGCGCTGCTGCTGGATATCATCAATGTTTCCGGCTGGACCCCTGACGAAATGGCCGATATCACCGGTCGGCCGGCGCTGCTGACTACTTTTACCTTCGGCAAATACCGGGGTAAGGCCGTCGCCGAGATTGCTGAAAACGATCCAGGCTATCTGCGCTGGTTATTCAACAATCTCGACCGCATGAGCCCCGAACTGCGCCTGACGCTCAGGCATTACCTCGGGGAATAGCGCCTACACTGCCGCTTTTCCCGGCAGTGTCCCCTGCGCCAGGGCGATGAAAAAGGCGTACTCCAGCGCCACCCCTTCATAGCTTTTAAAGCGCCCGGATTTTCCGCCATGTCCGGAATCCATATCGGTGCAGAGCAGCAGCAGGTTATCGTCGGTTTTCAGTTCCCGCAGTTTCGCCACCCATTTAGCCGGCTCCCAGTATTGCACCTGGGAATCATGCAGACCGGTAGTCACCAGCATGTGGGGATACGCCTGCGCCCTCACGCCGTCATAGGGACTGTAGCTTTTCATATAGTGATAATAGGTTTCATCCTGCGGATTTCCCCACTCTTCAAATTCACCGGTGGTCAGCGGAATAGTTTCATCCAGCATGGTGGTCACCACATCGACGAACGGCACCTGGGCTATCACGCCATGGAACAGCTCTGGCCGTTCATTCACGGCCACGCCCATCAGCATTCCGCCGGCGCTGCCCCCCATGCCGTAGCAGAGCCGCGGATCGCCGTACCCCTGGGCAAGCAGCGCGTCACAGACGTCCAGATAGTCGTTGAAGGTATTTTTCTTACACAGGAATTTACCGTCTTCATACCATTGCTGACCCAGCTCGCCGCCGCCGCGGACGTGGGCGATGGCGTAGACAAAGCCGCGGTTGAGCAGGCTCAGCCGGCTGGCGCTGAAATCGGCATCGATACTCTCGCCATATGAGCCATAGCCATAGACCAGCAGCGGGTTGCTCCCTTTGCGAAAATGTTCGCGATGGTAGACCAGAGAGACCGGGACTTCGACGCCATCGCGGGCGGTCACCCACAGGTGTTCGCTCTGGTAGCAGCTCGTATCCAGCCCCTTTACCTCCTGCTGTTTGATCACTCTTCGTTCGCCGGTATCCATATCCAGTTCAAACAGCGTATCCGGCGTAGTCATGGAGGAATAGCCGTAGCGCAGTCGCGACGTTTCGGGCTCCGGATTATAGGCAAGCCAGGTGACATAGGCCGGATCGTCAAAAGCGATCCCCACCACCTCCCGGGTCTTGCGGTTAATTTGCCGCAGACTGGTCAGGCCACGCTGACGCTCTTCCACAACCAGCCAGTCGGTAAACAGGGTAAATCCTTCGAGCATCACGTCGTGACGCGGCGGGATCAGCGTGGTCCACTGTTCTTCATCACGCAGTACGGTACGGTAGAGGCCGAAATTCTTCCCCTCCCGGTTGGAACGAAGATAGAAAGCGTGCTGATAGTGATCAAGACTGTATTCATGATCTTTACGCCGTGGCAGAAAGCAGACCGGCTCGGCGTCTGGCAGTTCGGCGTTGAGCAGCAGCACTTCGCTGGTGGTGGCGCTGGAGAGATAAATTACCACGAACTGCTGGGAGGTGGTTTTATGCACGCTGACGTAGAAGGTCTCATCTTTTTCCTCGTAGACCAGCGCGTCGCTCTGCGCCGGTGTCCCGACGGTGTGGCGCCAGACCTGATAAGGGAGCAGCGTGGTGGGATGTTTACGCACATACCAAACAAAGCGTGAATCGTTGCTCCAGGCAAAGCCGGAGGTGACATTTTCGAGGATTTCCGGGTACCACTCGCCGTTGCTGAGGTCGCAAAAGCGCAGGCCGTACTGGCGGCGGGAAAGGTAATCTTCCGCCACCGCCATTAGCTGGTTGTTGGGCGCAATGCCCAGTCCGCCCAGGGTGTAGAACTCGCTCTTCGCCGCCCGCTGGTTGGCATCGAGCAGGATCTCCCACTCATCCCACTCTTCTTTCAGCACCGACTGCCGCTGGTAGATAGCGTATTCGCAGCCCGGCTCATACACCTGACGGTAGCGAAAGCCGTTTTTACTGTAGGGGGCAGAGACTTCCCGCTGCGGAATGCGGTCGATAATCTCCTTCAGCAGACGCTCCTGCAGGCTGAGCTGCGAATCCATCACTTGCTTGCCGTAAGCGTTCTCCGCGTGCAGATACTCCAGCACGTCAGGTCGCGCGCGCTCATCGTCGCGCAGCCAGTAATAATTATCGATGCGTGTATCGCCATGCAAGGTCATGGCGTGAGGGATCCGTTTAGCTTTAGGTGGCATGTTATTCTTCTGCTGCTTTATCGTGACACAAGAGCATTCAGGCCGCAGGGTGGCGCCTGAATGATGACGTGTCTATAAGGGTGGCAAAAGACGCGAGCGATGCAAGCGAAACGTGATGATTTAGACGCTTAGCGCTTGTTTTTGTGACTGGATATCCTGTTCTATATCGGCCCGGACATCTTTCGGCAGCGCCAGGGCGTCTCCCAGCGCATTAAGGTAGCTACGCTCCATAAAATGGTCGATATCAATCACCGCGCAGCTGACGTAGTAGATCTCCAGCGCCTCCTGCGGGTCGATGATGCCCTCGGCGAGACGCTGCGGATCCAGCGGCTGGGCCAGCGCCTGGTCAATTAGCACCCGGGCCTGAACGTCAATATTGGCCGCCCGCAGCTGAGTTTCAATATTCGCCCGCTCGTGGTCATCAATATGACCGTCGCTTTTCGCGGCAAATACCAGGGCCGTGATCAGCCGGACGCTGCGCGGATCGACATCCGTCGGCGCCGCTGCCGTCTCAGGCGCCTGGGCGGACGTATTCTGCGCGCGCATTTTCTGCTGATACTTGTTCCATAACACCG
>NZ_JAGRQY010000190.1:0-7980 GCF_018223905.1 Klebsiella sp. 28 | reverse complement strand
GATGGAGAGAAATATTATTATGAACCTATCTCTTCATATTATGCAAAAAACTCTATTTACAAGGTTTCATGCTCAGATATTGAAGATGAGTATAAACCCTATTTAGATAAACTAAATAGCGATATAAATCTAGAAAGAAATGGTGGCAGCATTCTACATGCAGCTAATGTTTTAGAATTCAAAAATGAACCATCATACTCTCTGTGTAAAAAAATATTAAAAAAATCAGGGGCAAATATACAGTATTTAAAAAACCCTACACAGGAGTTGTGTAAAATAGCGATTCAACATGATGGTTACAACCTTAAATATGTCATCCCATTTATTAAGCAAGAAAGTTTAAATGATTTTTATAAAATCGCTGTGAATAGCAATGGAATGGCTCTTGGTCAGATACCTAACCCATCGTATGAATTACAGTTAATGGCTGTAAAGAACTGTGGCGGTGCCTTAAAATACATCACCAAACCCACAAGGGAGATAGCTTTAGAGGCAGCGAGAAATTACGCCGATATTTTTTCATTCGAAAACAGAAAGAAACTTAAAAAATATTTAGATGATGATTTTATACGTGAAGCTGAAGATATTGAACTTGTTCCACTTATGATGTTTAGACAATCCATCCAATTCTTCAGAGAGTTAAAGATTCACATGGTGATATTCATGGAATATTTTAAAGCTAAACTATTATCATAAAAGGCTCGTCATGAGCCTTTTTAAGCTCTCGTAAACAACCATGTTAGAGGTAAACTCTGAGGCGAACAATGAAAATTATACACAGTCTAGGTGATTTATTTTTTATCATTATTGTTAATTAAACTTTATTCTATTTTTACTTCTCACATCCTGAGAAACAGGTTCAGATAAAGACTGTTTTACATTTTTTAATTTGTCTTTAAAGCTTATAACCTTTTCATGCGTCTGAGTATAAAGTTTATTAAACACTTCAACACCCAAAAACTCTCTAGCTGCATCTAATGTCCTCCTCATATGATTTTCTCTTTTAACAGCAAAATCAACTTGAGAAGCCATCTCTTTAGTTAGCGTCTGAACTCTATTTATATAAGTATCTTTTGCTACTGGATCATTTATATCAGCAGGAAGCATTCCAACAGAAAAATGAGGTGCATCTTTAAATGCTTCAGATCTGGAAATGACTACATCCCTTTCTTTAACATCACCTTCATTTTTTATTTTTTCATTAAAGCCTTCTTTGTTAAACCATACACCTAAAGAACTAGATACTCTCTCAGCATGTTTAACTCTCATTACAGCCCTATTATCAAACATAGCTGTATGAACTTCTTCTGAAAGATTTCTATTGCCTTGCCTGAGTATTTCATCCTGAACTCTTTTCAATGCAGCATTATCAATGCCAGTATCAATATTGAATATTTTTTCATCAGCTTGTCTTTTAACTTGGTAAAATTGTTCGTTAACACTTATTATATCATCTAGGTTATCGACTTCTGCCTGTTCTTTCACTATCGCTACAGGTTCTGGTGTTGGTGCTATGTCTAAAGACTCCCCAGCATATAGCTTATTGAAAACTTCAACACCTAAAAGCTGTTTAGCGGCCTCAATGGTATTGCTCATATGGCTTTCTCTACTAACCGCAAAACTAACCTGATATTCCATATCTTTGGTTAATTGTTCTACCCTTTTTATATAAGCATCCTTTACATCTGGCTGATCTATATTATGTTGATACATACCAACAGAAAAGTAAGGTGCGTCTTTGAATGCTTCGGATTTAGAGGCCACTACATCTCTTTCTTTAACACTCCCTTCTGCTGCTATTTTTTCATTAAAAGCATCCTTATTAAACCACTCTCCTAAAGAACTTGAAACTCGCTCTGCATGTTTTACTCTCATTACAGCTCTATTCTCAAACATAGCTGTATGCAGCTCTTCCGCAAGTTCTCTATTTCCCTGTTTTAAAATTTCTTGTTGAATCCTTCTTAATGACTCATTATCTATTCCGGTATCTGCATTAAATATTTTGTTGCTCGCTTCTGCTTTAGCCTTATAGAATCTTTCATTTACTTTTGATATCTCTTCCCAAGTACTCTCTTTCATATTATCACCTATATATTTTGTTAATATATTTATTATATTTTATATTAACAACTAGTAAATATATGGCATTGATATATTTCATTATTTGATAAAAAACTTACGACTTATCAAGAAATAAACTCACTAATTTGACACTTGCTCTATATTTAATAAAATATATTTATTAATATTATTATAACGAGGCAGTATATGAGAAAAGTACAATTAGACAATAGCGATTTGTTGGCATATTTTAATACAATCGAAGAACTCAAAAATCATCCATCAATGGATGAATATAGAACAGGATACCGTAAGCTACGTGATGACAATGCATTTGCATATGAAATAAAAAAATATAGGTCTGCACATGCCACACTGCGCAGACTGGATAAGAAAAGACAATCTCTTTTGGATAGCTTTATTGGTGAGCTTAATCCTATAAGTTACTCAGCAGCTAACACCGCTGCTAAATCATCAGGAAATTTTGATTTAATTAATGAACGAATACTTTATAGAAAAGCCATTGAAGAAAAAAGTGATGCCGAAATCATTGCTCTGGTGATAAAACAACGCACAGAGGCCGCACTTGCGTTCCAGCGCTCTGTTGAGATGAGTCTTGAACAACTTTCTTCTATCGCATCAGATTTTGAGTCCTCAAATAAAAGTAGAAGAAAAATGTCTTTTTAAATGCATCATTTCAGGATTAATCTGGCATTGACCTGCTCCCCGTTGATTAATACACCGCGATGTTAGTAATGTCTTCATAAGCCACATGAGGACATCCCCATGAAGAAGCGTTTTTCCGACGAACAGATCATCAGTATCCTCCGTGAGGCTGAAGCCGGGGTTTCTGCCCGTGAGCTCTGCCGCAAGCACGCCATTTCCGACGCCACCTTTTACACGTGGCGCAAGAAGTATGGCGGTATGGAAGTGCCCGAGGTTAAGCGCCTGAAGTTGCTTGAAGAAGAGAATGCCAGACTCAAGAAACTGCTTGCCGAAGCCATGCTTGATAAGGAGGCACTTCAGGTGGCTCTGGGGCGAAAGTACTGACGACAGACCAGAAGCGGGAAGCCGTTGAGTTTATGTGTAATGCGACCGGTCTGTCGCAACGTCGTGCCTGCAGGCTTACAGGTTTGTCCCTGTCGACCTGCCGCTACGAGGCTCAGCGTCCGGCGGCTGATGTGCATTTATCAGGGCGTATCACAGAACTGGCACTCGAACGAAGGCGTTTTGGTTACCGGCGCATCTGGCAGTTATTACGTCGGGAGGGCCTTCACGTCAACCACAAGCGGGTATACCGCATTTACCACCTTAACGGCCTGAGTGTAAAGCGCAGACGACGTCGTAAAGGTCTGGCGACTGAGCGGCTTCCGCTTCTTCGCCCGGATGCGCCGAACCTGACATGGTCGATGGATTTTGTCATGGATGCACTTGCCAGCGGCCATCGGATGAACGGGCACAGCAGAGCGTTCTGGCGACATTGCTGACCCGCTCACCCCGATGAAGCATCAGCATAGCGGTGAGCCTGCGGGCATGATTTTTATCACGCGTTTTATGGATAGCTTTCTGCATCAGGCGTCTTTCGCCACGGGGAATAGGTGCTATGATCGGCATCGCTCAGTCCGGTTGGTGATTTGGGATAGTCAGCGATTGATCAGATCGCACAATCCGGGCTGAGTTCCCTTTAAGTGATCTACTATTCCGCGCAGCTATTTAGCACTTAAACGAAGTTAACTAGCCATAATAATTTCATATAAATTCTAAATGTCTCTTTTACAATGAATCACCTCAGGAACTTGGATTCCTGCCACAGGCATTAAAATTCCCCATGGATAGGTTACATCACTATTTCTTTCATATTGATAGACAACCAATTCCGGGAGATTTCTCTTATCATAAAGCCGTCCGAATCTAAAGCATAGACTATTAGGTGCAGCCAAAAAAAGGTGAATTCTTTTAACACCCAACCCCGACAGGTCAGCAACGGCATGCAAGAATTGCTTACCTAACTCGACCTGCTTAATCTCCGACCATAAATTATCAGTATTTATTGCAGGTAAAAACATAGTTACTAACTTCATAGATGGGAATTGTTTTTGTATTAGTGAAGAATTAATTAAATATGAACTAGAAATAACCAAAAGCACTTCATTATCGGTTGCCTGCACATCTTTGACACCTTGAATGGTATATCTTTCTTCATCATCTTCTTTATCAAGAGTTTTCCACTCACTAGAATGCCTATCCCAGTCCATAATAGTAATTTTGCACTCATCATCTAAGATGATACCATTTAATACATTCAATGGTACAGGGGTTAAACCTCCAAAATAAACCTCAATATATTCCCTTGAATACTGTGACGTGTGGCTTTCCAGTTGTTCTTGAAGAGTCAATATCTTACGTATAGCCACATCAGGTTTTACAATAAATCCGTCTTCAACCTTTTGCCTTAAATCTAAAATGATTTCTATCGGACGAACCTTGTTTTTTTGGGGAATATATTTTGATAATGGCTCACCAGCACCATCTCGCAACCCTCTTGATTCTATACTAATGAGTTTTTTCTTATCAGCAAGTCTATTTTCACGAAAATAAACATTAATATATATCAAAGCGCTTGTTAAAATCAAGCCAATCGCGACTACGAATGTAATATAGGTAATCAAGGCGGGAGTAAATCCTGATGAATCATAATCAAAGATAAAATCTCCATCTTCTAATGGAACTTTAACTTTTAAAGCCCACCCACCAATCAGAGAAAAAGAAAGGCAAAGTAATCCAGCCTTAAGAAGGATAGCAGGAACAGTTTTGACTCTGAAAAACCAGTCAATTAAAGAGGTGATAAAATGATTTATATGTTTATTCATTGCCATTCCAAAATTATAGTTTATCCAATGAAATTGTCCCTACAGGGATTAATTGACAGGGTTTAATCCCATACCATATTTTTAATTCTTGAGTGCCGATAATTATATAAATCAAACCAGAATTTAAAGTTGCATTTTTAATTACATTATTATAATCAGCCATATCAATGTCTGACGGAGTTGGCGTAAGTTCAGGATGAGTATGCCATAATCCCAAATGTGTCCCTTTTCCATTAGTTAAACTTATCCAGCTTTCAGCATCTTCTTGATGTCGAGAACTTCTATAAAAGCTAGTCCGCGAAGAACAATCTCCTGAACCCGGAAATGTTGCATTTTCAACAAGTAATCCATTTGTATCTGAATCAATATATCCTAACAAAACTCCGCCGGATTCATGTGCGTATCTACCTTTTTGGACAAAATTCAACAAATGCGTGATAACCTTTTTTGATAAACATCCTGTGGCAATACCTTCAATATTCCAAATTAGCTGTCCACTTTCAATTATCCGCAACATGGGCACCCTTTCTTAGCTATTTGTTCAGAATGGAGAAAAGAGGGAGTGTTTTCATTAAAGATATTAAAATATGCAGGGGTAAGAATTATTCCTTCACTCATAGCAATATCATTATTGCCCGCCCAACGTAAATAACCATATTTTTTGGAAACAGCATACTCATATGCTAGCATTGCAGTTTTACTTGCATTGAGCGCAGAAAAAGGCGTAAATGCTCCACAACCAGTAAGTTGCTTGCTTATTTTTTGTCCCGGCTCAATGAATCCTCCCTGTAGGTTAGGCATAAGAGTATTAGTTTCATTATCGATGTAAAGACAATATAAGCACCCTTTTATATTAGTGTGCATTATTATAATTTGCCCACCAACTCCATATGCTTCAACACTAACTGAAACTAATACTGAATTCCATTTTTCTTTGAAAGCACGAAGTATAATCCCCTTCTCTAAACTTGAATTTCCAGTCGCTAAAAAAATAATGTCATAGTCATTATTGTCTTGAGAAAAATACTTCTGAGCACGAACTCTGAAAGGATGTATGTTTACACCCGGAATTCGACTCTTGAAATGGATACTTAGTTCGTCAACTTTATATTTACCAACGGAATTCAATCCAAGTAAATGTCGCCCCATATTATCCGCAGAAAACTTGTCATCATCAACAAGATATATATCACTAGCACCAGAAAGCAATGCCATTTCTGCAATTCTTGAACCAACAGCTCCAACACCGACAACCGCAATACGCTGTCGACTAGCGGGTATTCCTGTCCTTTGGGTTACATATTCCCAACTTGCAAATTGAATTCGATACAATCTACCCAACCACCGTTTATTATTATATTTACCCTGCCCCCAATGAATTAAAAATTCGCAATACCCGTAACTATTTTTAACCCGAAAAATTATACCTCTGCAACGTTTCCCCTCAAGTAAAAAGAGTTGTTCTTGTGATAATTGGTCATAAATTTTCTTCCACCACGATTCATTAACCTGACCAGTAATTGGTGGTATTTTCTTATAACTTATTGTCATAACCACCAATTTCTCACAGGAATTCCGAGAAGGAACGTAACTCAGCGACGACCTAAAAACTCTTCTTACGACCCCTCTTTCCTTTCCTATTTTAGGATATTCAACTTCAGCATACGCTATATCTACATCCTTATTTCCATAGCTATCAATCTGTAATACCTCTGGAACCCCCATGCTTTTTAAATAACCATCTAATTCATCAAAGAACTCTCTCTTCCTTTTTGCTTTACCCATATTCCAATATTTTTTAAGTAGATTTGTCCCCTCGTCTAAGACCCATGTTATAACTCCAGCTATATCTTTTGGCTCGAATTCAATACCTTGTCCATCCTCAAAACATATGATTCCAGCAGAATTAATATGAGGCCATCCCCATACCTTATGAGGCCTGATCCATCTCAAAGATGGAAGTGTAGAAAGATCATTCGTAGTTGAAATAAGCTCAAAATCCCATAAATAGTTTTTAAAATCTAAAGAAAAAAACCATGATGTTACAAAGCCACTTTGTTTTGCAACCTTAATATGTTTACAACCATAGGATTCGAGGCTGAATGATACAGCCTCTTCAAAAGAACATTTACATACCATTAAGCTGAACGCCCTGCTGGAACAACACTGGATGAAGATGACTTCGTAGTTTCACTTTTATCCGGCACAGGAAAATCGTCACCAAATTGTGCTTTTAGCAATTTACATGCTTCATGAGTATCAGGTTGATCTCGAGCTTCAATCAATACAGCAGACAATTTCTCAAGTTTTGTCTTGAGATCCTTCATTTGATTATCGGACATACGTTCAAAAAGGTCTGTAGAAGGTTCTACTGGTAAATATATATGTAGACGATCATCTCCTCCCCAATTATTTAGCATAGAATTAACTAATGATAGAAGAGCCAGTAAATCTTGAGCTTTGCCACTCACAAAGTCAAAATTTGCAGAAAAAAACTCATAAGCTGCTACGGTCAATCCTATACTTGGTGTATTCTTGTGTCCTAACTTTTCATCTTTCCAACGCTTTAAATAACGTACTATCCTCCTGAACTGTTTTTTATGGGAGGAATCTGTATATTTATTTAAAATAACATCCGTCAACTCACGAGCAGAAGATATTTGCCATTCAATTTCTTCTGCAGATGATGTTTCTTTTCCTCTTGCAAGGAAGGTTTGCCCATCACTATCCCCATACTCGCAACTATATAATGCTAAATCAATATGATAAATCGGCTCACCATCTCGAAGATATTCAACGGTTACACAGGGTCTTTTGATTTTCACCGTTCTATTTTTGGTATTCAGGGCATCTCGCACAATTTTTTTTAATTTTAATGGATCTTGATAATCTTCATCATTAGGATCGCATTCAAAAATAATACCAATATCAATATCTGGATTACCATTTAGAGGGTTAATCCCTGTATGTAGCGCATAACTGCCTTGATGAAAGAACTTCATATTAGGGACATCTGAAGATAATTTATCTTTTAATTCCTGAATTAAAG
>NZ_JAGRQY010000019.1:0-39209 GCF_018223905.1 Klebsiella sp. 28 | reverse complement strand
CGCCTGCAGGGTTATGTGCAGGCGCTGCGCCGCAGCGGTATCACCGTCGATCCGCACTATATTGCTCGCGGCAACTTTACCTTCGAAGCCGGCGCCAATGCGCTGGAGCAGCTGCTGGCGCAGCCGGTGCCGCCCACGGCGGTCTTTTGCCATAGCGATGTGATGGCGCTGGGCGCCTTATCGCTGGCAAAACGTCGCGGTCTGAAAGTGCCGGACGACCTGTCAATTGTCGGCTTCGATAACATCGCGTTGTCTGAATTTTGCGACCCGCCNNGACCCGCCGTTGACCACGGTTTCACAGCCACGGTTTGATATCGGCCGTGAAGGAATGCTGCTATTACTGGAGCAAATGCAGGGGCATAACGTGAACAGCGGCTCGCGTCTGCTCGATTGCGAACTGATTGTTCGCGGCAGTACGCAAAAAATCAGACGATAACCATCAGGCTTTCGGGCCTGCTCTTCTGGTCAAAGGCCCGCCGCTTAAGTAACATGGCGGGCTGACGAACGAATATAAGACAGCGAAACGATAGTGGCACAACGAGATTATGTACGCCGCAGCCAACCGGCTTCTTCGCGGCGCAAAAAGAGCACGACCCGAAGCTCAAGGAATAAGCAAAGCAGCCTTCCGGCGATTTCACCGGCGATGGTGGCGATCGCGGCGGCTGTGCTGGTGGCCTTTATCGGTGGCCTCTATTTCATTACGCATCATAAGAAAGAAGAAGCGGAAGCGATGCAAAATCGCCAGGCCGCCGGCAACGGCTTGCCGCCCAAACCGGAAGAGCGCTGGCGCTATATTAAAGAGCTGGAAAGCCGCCAGCCTGGCGTCCGCGCGCCGACCGAACCGACCGCCGGTGGCGAAGTCATGAAACCGGAACAGCTGACCGACGAGCAGCGCCAGCTGCTCGCCCAGATGCAGGCCGATATGCGCCAGCAGCCGACCCAGCTGACCGAAGTGCCGTGGAACGAACAAACGCCGGCGCAGCGCCAGCAGACGCTTCAGCGTCAGCGTTTAGCGCAGCAGCAACAGCAGCAGGCGCAGCAGCAACAATGGGCGCAGACTCAGGCGCAGACCGTCCAACAGCAGCCGCCGCGCGTTCAGCAGCCGAAGCCGGTTCAGCAGCAACAGCCGAAGCAGACCGCGTCAAACCAGCAGCCGTACCAGGATCTGCTGCAGACGCCAGCGCATACCAATACCACGCAGCCGCGTACCCAGGCCGCGGCGCCGGTAACTCGGGTGGAAGAAGCGCCGAAAACCACCGCCGAGAAGAAAGACGATCGTAGCTGGATGATCCAGTGCGGCTCCTTTAAAGGCGCCGAGCAGGCCGAAACCGTCCGCGCTCAGCTGGCTTTCGAAGGGTTTGCTTCGCACATTACCACTAACAACGGCTGGAACCGCGTGGTTATTGGCCCGTTGAAAGGCAAAGAAAGCGCCAACGAGATGATCACCCGCCTGAAGATGGCTGGACACGCGAACTGCATTCGTCTCGCCGCCAGGGGTTGAAACCCTCAAAATCCCCCCCATCTATAATTGCATTCGGCCCCGCGGACAGCGCGGGGCCCCTGTTCCGCTTTTGCAACCAAGGGGTCTGCTCGTGACTACAATTGTAAGTGTTCGCCGTAACGGCCATGTTGTTATTGCCGGTGATGGCCAGGCCACGCTGGGCAACACCGTGATGAAGGGCAATGTGAAGAAAGTGCGTCGTCTGTACAACGACAAAGTGATTGCCGGTTTCGCTGGCGGCACCGCCGACGCCTTCACGCTGTTCGAACTGTTTGAACGTAAACTGGAAATGCACCAGGGCCATCTGGTGAAGGCCGCCGTTGAGCTGGCCAAAGACTGGCGAACTGACCGGATGTTGCGCAAACTGGAAGCGCTGCTGGCCGTCGCGGACGAAAACGCGTCGCTTATCATCACCGGTAACGGTGACGTGGTACAGCCGGAAAACGATTTGATTGCTATCGGCTCCGGCGGTCCTTACGCCCAGGCCGCGGCCCGCGCGCTGTTGGAAAATACCGATATGGGCGCGCGCGACATCGCCGAGAAAGCGTTGGATATTGCAGGTGATATCTGCATCTACACCAACCATTTCCACACCATCGAAGAATTACCTTCTAAAGCGTAAGGATCTCCCATGTCTGAAATGACCCCACGCGAAATTGTCAGCGAACTGGACAAACACATTATCGGTCAGGACGCCGCCAAGCGTTCTGTTGCTATCGCCCTGCGTAACCGCTGGCGTCGGATGCAGCTTAACGAAGAGCTGCGTCATGAAGTCACGCCGAAAAACATTCTGATGATCGGCCCAACCGGCGTCGGTAAAACCGAAATCGCCCGTCGTCTGGCAAAACTGGCCAACGCGCCGTTTATCAAAGTTGAAGCGACGAAGTTCACCGAAGTGGGCTATGTCGGTAAAGAAGTGGACTCCATCATCCGCGATTTGACCGATGCGGCGATCAAAATGGTTCGCATGCAGTCCATCGATAAGAACCGTTACCGCGCGGAAGAGCTGGCGGAAGAGCGCGTGCTTGACGTGCTGATCCCACCGGCGAAGAACAACTGGGGCCAGACTGAGCCGTCGCAGGAACCGTCTGCAGCGCGCCAGGCGTTCCGTAAAAAACTGCGTGAAGGCCAGCTGGACGATAAAGAGATTGAAATCGATCTCGCTGCGGCGCCGATGGGCGTTGAAATCATGTCCCCTCCGGGCATGGAAGAGATGACCAGCCAGCTGCAGTCTATGTTCCAGAACCTCGGCGGCCAGAAGCAGAAACCGCGTAAGCTGAAAATCAAAGACGCGATGAAGCTGCTGATTGAAGAAGAAGCGGCCAAACTGGTCAATCCGGAAGAGCTGAAGCAGGAAGCCATCGACGCTGTAGAGCAGCACGGTATCGTCTTTATCGACGAAATTGACAAAATCTGTAAGCGCGGCGGCAACACCTCCGGCCCGGACGTCTCCCGCGAAGGCGTACAGCGCGACCTGCTGCCGCTGGTGGAAGGCTGCACCGTCTCCACCAAACATGGGATGGTCAAGACCGACCACATCCTGTTTATCGCCTCCGGCGCATTCCAGGTGGCCAGCCCATCCGATCTGATCCCGGAACTGCAGGGGCGTCTGCCGATCCGCGTTGAGCTGAAGGCGCTGACCACCCACGACTTCGAGCGCATCCTGACCGAGCCGAATGCCTCCATCACCGTGCAGTACAAGGCGCTGATGGCGACCGAAGGGGTGAACATCGAATTCACCGAAGACGGCATCAAGCGCATCGCCCAGGCCGCATGGCAGGTAAACGAAACCACCGAGAACATCGGTGCGCGTCGCCTGCACACCGTGCTGGAGCGCCTGGTGGAAGACATCTCCTATGATGCCAGCGAGATGAACGGCCAGACCGTCACTATCGATGCCGAATATGTGAGTAAACACCTGGATGTTCTGGTGGCAGATGAAGATCTGAGCCGTTTTATCCTATAATCCGGTGCAATGCATTTTCATCACTGTTGATGGGGGCTATCGCCCCCATTTTTATTGGCTAAAATAACTATGACTGATATCAGCCGTTCACAGGCGTGGCTGGAAAGCCTGCGTCCTAAAACGTTACCGCTGGCATTTGCCGCGATTATTGTTGGCACCGTCCTTGCCTGGGAGCAGGGCCATTTTGATCCCTGGGTTGCCCTGCTGGCGCTGATCACCGCCGGTTTGCTGCAAATTCTTTCCAACCTCGCCAATGACTACGGCGACGCGGTTAAGGGGAGCGATAAACCGGATCGCATCGGGCCGCTGCGCGGGATGCAGAAAGGGGTGATTACCCCCCAGCAGATGAAGCGCGCTCTGATCGTCACCGTCGTACTCATCTGCCTGTTTGGTCTGGCGCTGCTGTGCGCCGCCTGGCAGAGCGTCGGCGATTTCATCGGCTTCCTCGCCCTGGGAGGCCTGTCTATCGTGGCTGCCATCACCTACACGGTGGGCACCCGTCCGTATGGATATATTGGTCTGGGTGATATCTCAGTACTCGTTTTCTTCGGCTGGCTGAGCGTCCTCGGCAGCTGGTATCTGCAAGCCCATAATGTGGAAGCGGCCATTTTTCTGCCGGCGACAGCCTGCGGTCTGCTGGCGACCGCCGTGCTGAACATCAATAATCTGCGCGATATCGACAGCGACCGGCAGAACGGGAAGAACACCCTCGCCGTGCGCCTGGGCCCGGTCAATGCCCGCCGCTATCATGCCTGCCTGCTGCTCGGCGCCCTGCTGTGTCTGGCGCTGTTTAACCTGCTGGCGCTGCATTCAGCCTGGGGCTGGCTGTTTATTCTCGCCACGCCGCTGCTGGTGAAACAGGCGCGCTACGTCCTGCGCGAATCCGATCCGCTGGCGATGCGGCCAATGCTCGAAAAGACGGTCAAAGGGGCTTTACTAACCAACCTGCTGTTTGTTATCGGAATTATTGCCAGTAAGCTGATGGCTTAACTGACAAATATCAATTAACAATTGATGATTTTGCCAACAATGCGATTCGCGGGATATACTAAAAACTCTCGCAGCAACTGAACGTTAAGCCTATGAAATACGATACTTCCGAGCTTTGTGACATCTACCAGGAAGATGTCAACGTCGTGGAACCGCTGTTCTCTAACTTTGGAGGACGGTCGTCGTTTGGTGGACAGATCATTACGGTTAAATGTTTCGAGGATAACGGGTTGCTCTACGATCTGCTCGAGCAGAATGGCCGTGGTCATATTCTCCTGATCGACGGCGGCGGCTCAGTACGACGCGCGTTAATTGACGCTGACCTGGCGCGTCTGGCCGTCCAGAATGAATGGGAAGGGTTGGTGGTCTATGGCGCGGTGCGCCAGGTTGACGACCTTGAGGAACTGGACATTGGTATTCAGGCGCTGGCGGCGATTCCGGTCGGTGCGGCTGGCGAAGGCATCGGCGAAAGCGACGTGCGCGTCAATTTCGGCGGGGTGACTTTCTTCTCCGGCGACCATCTGTATGCCGATAACACCGGGATGATCCTGTCGGAAGACCCGCTGGATATCGAATAAACCTTCCGCCATAAAAAAGGCCTTCTCCATGAGAAGGCCTTTTGTTTATCCGGCGCGTAACTTAGTACAGTTTCTTCGCGCAATCCAGCCAGTCGTTCTTGAACGGACGCTTCATGTTCTCGATGGCATCGATGATGTCGTGGTGCACCAGCTTCTCGTTCTGGATGCCGACGCAACGACCGCCATGGCCCTGCAGCAGCAGCTCAATCGCATAGGCGCCCATGCGGGAAGCCAGGATGCGGTCGTAAGGAACCGGGGAACCGCCGCGCTGAATGTGGCCGAGGACGGTGGCGCGAGTTTCACGGCCAGTCTCTTTCTCGATGTAGCTTGCCAGCTCGTCAACGTCGCACATGTGCTCGGTGATGGCCACGATAGCGTGTTTTTTCCCTTTCGCGATACCGGCTTTGATTTCTGCCACCAGATCGTCACGGGTATATTCCACTTCAGGCACCATGATGAACTCACAGCCGCCGGCAATCGCCGCCGCCAGGGTCAGGTCGCCACAGTAACGGCCCATCACTTCCACCACGGAGATACGCTGGTGCGAAGAGGAGGTGTCGCGCAAACGGTCAATCGCTTCCACCACGGTGCTCAGGGCAGTAAAGAAGCCGATGGTGTAGTCAGTGCCTTTGATATCGTTGTCGATGGTGCCCGGCAGGCCGATGCATGGGAAGCCCATCTCGGTCAGGCGCATCGCCCCCATATAGGAACCGTCACCGCCGATAACCACCAGCGCGTCCAGGCCGCGCTTCTTCATGTTTTCGATAGCCACAGCGCGGATGTGTTCTTCGCGGAATTCCGGGAAGCGAGCGGAGCCCAGGAAGGTGCCGCCGCGGTTGATCATGTCGGAAACGCTGTAACGGTCGAGCTGAACCATACGGTCTTCATACAATCCGAGGTAACCGTCATAGATTCCAAAAACTTCCAGACCTTCCGTTAATGCCGCGCGCACAACGCCACGAATTGCTGCGTTCATGCCCGGCGCATCACCGCCACTTGTCAACACACCGATTTTCTTAATCATGACTACCTCTGAACTTAGGAAGCAAAAAATAATTCTGTTGCCTGAAGCGCTCCCTCACCAGGAGTGCACGACGCTAATGACAATAGTATATCAAACGCCTCAAGCTGAATTGATTCAGGTCAGACCAAACGGCGGTAATTTATACAAAAAATGCCGATCTGCCCCACATTTTTACATCGAGTTTACAGACTATAACCTAACGCTCAAAAAAGCCCTGCTGCGCCGCTGGCACCACAGAGCTGGGATCCTGATGGATAATGACATCGGACCCCGGGAAACGGCGCAGAATCGCCTGCTCCACCTGGTCTGCAATCACGTGGGCTTGCACCAGCGGGAGGTTATCTTCCATTTCCAAATGAATCTGAATAAAGCGGGTCGGCCCTGACTGCCGCGTTCGTAGATCGTGCGCCCCGCGGATGCCGGGCCATGCGGTCACGATGGTGATAATGTCCTGACGCTCCTCGTCAGGCAAGGCGCGGTCGAGTAGTGACTGAACCGCCTCATAGCCCATCCGCAGCGCGCTATATAAAATATAGATGCCAATCCCCAGGGCAAACAACGCGTCGGCGCGATGCCAGCCGTACCAGGAGAGGCCCAGCGCCACCAGAATGGCGCCGTTCATCATAACATCAGACTGATAATGAAGCATATCCGCCCGCACCGCCTGGCTCTGGGTTTTTCGCACCACCCAGCGCTGGAAAGTCACCAGCGCCAGCGTACTAACGAGGGCGATCAATGTGACGACGACTCCGACGCCGGCGGCCTGCAGCGGCTCCGGACGCACCAGGTGCTGAATGCCGGTGAGAAACAGGAACAGCGCCGAGCCGGAGATAAACATGCTTTGCGCCAGCGCCGCCAGCGACTCCGCTTTGCCATGACCAAAGGTATGTTCTTCATCAGCAGGCTGTAGCGAATAGCGAACCACCAGCAGGTTGGTCAGCGAGGCGGCAATGTCCACCAGCGAATCCACCAGCGCAGCCAGAATACTGACAGAACCGGTATACCACCACGCAAAAATTTTGATCAAAAGTAACGCGGAGGCCATAGCCGTCGCGGCGATAGCGGCGCGACTGACCAACCGGCCATAAGATTGATTCATATAGGCTCCTTCTCCTGCAATGCGCTTAGTATAACCCGAACTTGTGACGCTCACGGGATAGGCGAAGGAGTTGATTTACCGTAAAAAGGGCAAAAAAAACCCCCACATCATGTGGGGGAAGACAGGGATGGTGTCTATGGCAAGGAAAACAGGGTTTGTTACTGGGGTTGCAGGGTGTTGCTACTACTCGAAAGCATCATCGCTGAGCCTTTCTGCATCCTTGCAACCTCACGCAACTGATCCATACGCTGCTGGTGCTTAGCATTTAAAACCGCTTGCTGCTCTGGCGTAAGCAGGTGGTACATCTGGTTGCGAACCTTAGCCATCTCGACCTGGCGGGCAACCTGTTCCTGCGCCATCTTTTCTGCCTGAGCGCGCACAGCGTTTTCATCAAAATTTTCTGCGGTGACAAGGCGATGCATTGTCTCCATTTCGCTAACATTAACGGGGAGCCTGTCGTGGCGTGCCCGTTGCATAAGATCCCGTAACTGCTGACGTTGCTGCTCGGTTAAACTTATGCCGTCAAACATATGGCTTTGGCTACCGCGCTGTCCCCCGTCGTCTCCGGGGAGCCAGTTAACGCTGGTAACGACTTCAGCGGCCTGGCTATATGCACTTAGCGCCAGCGTTGAGGCCATGACGGCAGCGATAACATTGCGCATCACATACTCCCAAAACGTTTGTGTCGCGATTCAACGAGAGACAGTCTACGATTCAGGCTGCAAACATGCGTCAGGGGGTGTAAAACAACGTAAAGTCATGGATTAGCGGGCCTTGATGACGTAATTTCTGCCTCGGAGGTATTTAAACAATGAATAAAATCCTGTTAGTTGATGATGACCGGGAGCTCACCTCCCTGTTAAAAGAGCTGCTCGATATGGAAGGTTTTAACGTGCTGGTGGCCCATGATGGGGAACAGGCGCTGGCCCTTCTGGACGACAGCGTTGATTTATTGCTGCTCGACGTGATGATGCCGAAGAAAAACGGTATTGATACGCTGAAAGAGCTGCGTCAGACACACCAGACTCCGGTTATCATGCTAACAGCGCGCGGAAGCGAGCTGGATCGCGTTCTCGGCCTCGAGCTGGGCGCGGATGACTATTTGCCTAAGCCATTCAACGATCGCGAGCTGGTGGCCCGTATACGCGCGATTCTGCGCCGTTCCCACTGGAGCGAGCAGCAGCAGACGACCGAAGCCGGCTCACCAACCCTGGAAGTGGATGCCTTAAGCCTCAATCCGGGCCGTCAGGAAGCCAATTTCGATGGCCAGACGCTGGAGCTCACCGGCACCGAGTTCACCCTGCTCTATCTGTTAGCGCAGCATCTCGGTCAGGTAGTCTCCCGTGAGCATTTAAGCCAGGAAGTGTTAGGCAAGCGCCTGACGCCGTTCGACCGCGCCATCGATATGCATATTTCCAACCTGCGGCGTAAGCTGCCGGAGCGCAAAGATGGCCATCCGTGGTTTAAAACGCTGCGTGGCCGCGGGTATCTGATGGTTTCCGCTTCATGATTGGAAGTTTGACTGCACGCATCTTCGCCATCTTCTGGCTCACGCTGGCGCTGGTGTTGATGCTGGTGCTGATGTTGCCCAAACTGGATTCCCGGCAGATGACCGAGCTGCTGGAAAGCGAGCAGCGTCAGGGCATCATGATCGAGCAGCACGTCGAGGCCGAGCTGGCCAACGATCCGCCAAACGACCTGATGTGGTGGCGTCGTTTGTTTCGCGCCATCGATAAATGGGCGCCTCCGGGACAACGCCTGCTGCTGGTGACCAGCGAAGGCCGCGTGATCGGCGCAGAACGCAACGAAATGCAGATCATTCGTAACTTTATCGGCCAGGCCGATAACGCCGATCATCCGCAGAAAAAACGCTATGGCCGCCTGGAAATGGTGGGCCCGTTTTCCGTCCGGGACGGGGAGGATAACTATCAGCTCTATCTGATTCGTCCCGCCAGCACCTCACAATCCGACTTTATTAACCTGCTGTTTGACCGGCCGCTGCTGCTGCTGATCGTCACGATGCTGGTCAGCGCCCCGCTGCTGCTGTGGCTGGCGTGGAGCCTGGCGAAACCGGCGCGTAAGCTGAAAAATGCCGCCGATGAAGTCGCCCAGGGCAACCTGCGCCAGCATCCGGAGCTGGAAGCCGGGCCGCAGGAGTTTTTAGCCGCTGGCGCCAGTTTTAACCAGATGGTGACGGCCCTGGAGCGGATGATGACCAGCCAGCAGCGGCTGCTGTCCGATATCTCGCACGAGCTGCGCACGCCGCTTACGCGCCTGCAATTGGGTACCGCCCTGCTGCGTCGCCGCAGCGGAGAGAGCAAGGAGCTGGAGCGTATCGAAACCGAAGCGCACCGGCTGGACAGCATGATCAACGACCTGCTGGTGATGTCGCGCAATCAGGCGAAAAACGCCCTGGTCAGCGAGACGGTGAAAGCCAATCAGCTATGGAACGAAGTGTTGGACAATGCGGCCTTTGAAGCTGAGCAGATGGGGAAATCTTTCACCGTTGAGTATCCGCCGGGCCCATGGCCGCTGTACGGTAACCCCAATGCGCTGGAAAGCGCGCTGGAGAATATCGTGCGCAACGCCCTGCGCTACTCGCATACGAAAATTTCCGTCAGCTTCTCGGTGGATAAAGACGGGATTACGGTTAACGTCGATGACGACGGCCCGGGAGTCAGCCCGGAGGATCGCGAACAGATTTTCCGGCCATTCTACCGGACCGACGAGGCGCGCGACCGCGAGTCCGGCGGCACCGGCCTGGGGCTGGCGATTGTCGAAACCGCTATTCAGCAGCACCGCGGCTGGGTGAAGGCCGACGACAGCCCGCTGGGTGGTCTGCGTTTAACAATCTGGCTGCCGCTGTATAAACGAACCTGACGCCGACCCGGCCTGCGCTGTGCGGCGCTGCGCCGGGAGCATCCCGGGAATACTTAATATGGGGGATTATTTCCCCCATAATCTCCGCGAACTATCCTCTATCTTGCCGCTTAAACGCCGTTTCTGCATCGTTCGGCTCCAGCTAACAGACAGGCCCGCTGCCGACAATAAGCGGTGGTACTGATCATCATCAAACGGCATCTGCCAGGCAATCGCCCCGGCCTCATGAACGCTGACATCACTCAGCCGGGAAACCAGCTCGAGCGGCGCATCGCTGGAAACTTGCCCTCCGGCAATCACCCGGTACAGCCAGCCGGTTTTTCCGCTGTTTTGCATCAGCTGCGCCATATCATTGATCGCAAAATGAAAGTTGAGCTTGAAGCACGGCGATCGCGGCTGGGTGACCTGGATCAGCGCCTCGCCCCAGCGAAAAATATCGCCGATATAAACGTTTTGCTCGGTAAGCCCGGTGGTGGAGAGGTTTTCGCCGAACGCCGGCGCGCAGAACCGCTCGGCCTGCTGGGGGAAGTCACGGATCCAGTCGGCATAGTGTTCACGCGGATAATGACACAGCGCGCGGTCCGGCCCGCCGTGGATTTTCTTCTCCGCCTGCTGGTCCCCATCGAGACCGAGATCGCCGAGCTGCAATTCTCCGTCGACCTGGATTTTGTCGATCGCGCTGGGGCGACTGCCCGCGTAGTCCCTGATTTTGCCGACAAAGACATTCACCGGATAATGCATGGCTGCTCTCCTTGCTACAGATATAAAAAAAGCGAGTCATCAGACTCGCTTCTCTTTTAGCGCAATGCAACCTTATTTTTTGGCGGCAAAACGCGCTGCAGCTTCGTCCCAGTTCACTACGTCCCAGAAGGCTTTGATGTAGTCCGGGCGGCGGTTCTGGAATTTCAGGTAGTAAGCGTGTTCCCAGACGTCCAGGCCGATAATCGGGAAGCCGGAAGCGCCGGAAATGGCTTCGCCCATCAGCGGGGAATCCTGGTTGGCGGTGGAGACAACGGCCAGTTTGTCACCTTTCAGGACCAGCCACGCCCAGCCGGAGCCGAAACGGGTAGCAGCGGCTTTTTCGAATTCCGCTTTGAAGTTCTCCACGGAACCGAAATCGCGCTCGATAGCCGCTTTCAGGTCGCCCTGCAGGGTGGTACCGGTTTTCAGGCCTTTCCAGAACAGGCTGTGGTTCGCGTGGCCGCCGGCGTTGTTACGCAGTACGGTTTTTTTGTCAGCCGGCAGCTGATCCAGCTTGGTAATCAGCTCTTCAGCGGACAGGTTAGCGAACTCCGGCAGGCTTTCCAGCGCGGCGTTGGCATTGTTCACGTAGGTCTGGTGGTGTTTAGTGTGATGGATCTCCATCGTCTGCTTGTCGAAGTGCGGTTCCAGAGCATCGTAAGCGTAAGGCAGGGATGGCAGGGTATAGCTCATAATCATCTCCATTATTGTCGAGCGGCTCAAGTGTTAACGCCGCGTAAGCAGTTTGTCCATTATAGTTAATTAAATGGTATTGAAAATGCTTATCAATGCCGTATTTTTCATATGGATATAACCAGAAGAAATACCCGTCGTTTTGTGATGTAGAACAACTAATTAAGCCCATGGTTGCCAGGGTTCGCCATCCTGTGGCAACGTCCTGAAGGCGGCCAAAGCGGCCAATTTTTACACTCATCCCATCGGAAGCCGCCGTCTCCGATAAAAAAAGATGAGGATAAAATCAATGAACCACGCGATTACGATGGGTATTTTTTGGCATTTGATAGGGGCCGCCAGTGCCGCCTGTTTCTATGCCCCGTTCAAGAAAGTAAAACACTGGTCGTGGGAAACCATGTGGTCGGTCGGGGGGATCGTCTCCTGGCTGATTCTGCCCTGGGCCATCAGCGCCACGCTGTTACCCGACTTCTGGGCCTACTACCGCTCTTTTAGCGCCTCCACGCTGCTGCCGGTCTTTCTGTTCGGCGCCATGTGGGGCATTGGTAATATCAACTATGGCCTGACCATGCGCTATCTTGGCATGTCGATGGGGATTGGCATCGCCATTGGCATCACGCTGATTGTCGGCACGCTGATGACGCCGATTATTAACGGTCAGTTTGCAGTGCTGATGCACACCCAGGGCGGTCAAATGACGCTGCTCGGCGTGCTGGTGGCGGTGATTGGCGTCGGCATCGTCACCCGCGCAGGCCAGCTGAAAGAGCGCAAAATGGGCATCAAAGCCGAAGAGTTCAATCTGAAGAAAGGGCTTCTGCTGGCGGTAATGTGCGGTATCTTCTCCGCAGGGATGTCGTTCGCGATGAACGCCGCCAAACCGATGCATGATGCCGCCGCGGCGCTCGGCGTCGACCCGCTGTACGCAGCGCTGCCAAGCTACGTGGTGATTATGGGCGGCGGGGCGCTGGTTAACCTTGGCTTCTGCTTTATTCGTCTGGCGAAAGTGAAGAACCTGTCAGTTAAAGCCGATTTCTCGCTGGCCAAACCGCTTATCATCAGCAACCTTCTGCTCTCCGCCCTCGGCGGTCTGATGTGGTACCTCCAGTTCTTCTTCTATGCCTGGGGCCACGCCAGCATTCCGGCGCAGTATGATTATATGAGCTGGATGCTGCACATGAGTTTCTACGTGCTGTGCGGCGGTGTGGTGGGTCTGGTGCTGAAGGAGTGGAACAATGCCGGCCGCCGTCCGGTGAGCGTCCTGAGCCTCGGCTGCGTGGTGATTATCATCGCCGCCAATATCGTCGGTCTGGGAATGGCCAGTTAATCACCGGATCATCTGCCTGACAACGACGCTCTTCAGGCGGCGGCGCGACTGCGCTGCCGCCATTGCCCCGGCGACATGCCGATTTCCCGGCTAAAAACCACCGAAAAGTAGTTACTGTCCTCAAAGCCGCACTGCATGGCGATATCGCCGATTAAGCGCTCGGTATGCTGCAGCAGATACTGCGCATGGCAGATCCGCAGCTGGCGTAAATAGTGATTGATGGTCATCCCGGTTTGCTGGCGAAACTGCTGGCGAAGCGCCCGCTCGCTGCCGCCCTCCTGCTCGCAGAAACGCTCCAGAACAAAGGGGCGGCTAAGGCTGGCCGCCAGCGCGGCCAGCAGTTTGTCCAGCAGCGCTTCGCGCTGCGTCGCCGCGGGATCATCCGTCGCGTAGCGATGGCGCTGCAGCGTCAGCGCCAGCTGGGCAAAAAGCAGTTCGGCCATCGCATTTCCCTGCGCGTCGCGCCGGGCGCACTCATGCTCAAGCTGGCTAATCACCTGGCGCGCCTGCGCCATACCTGTGCTGCCCATGCGCCAGTGGGGCTTCCACGGCGTGCCGAAGAGGCCAGGGATCGCCCCGGCCCAGTCAAAATTGAGCTGCAGCCGCTCCGGGCAATAGATGATGTTCTGCAGAACCAGATCGTTAACGGAAGCATAGGAGTGTTTATCTTCGGCGCGAATGTAGAACAGATCGCCGCGGGTAATGCGCCAGGGGCGATCGTTAAGGACGTGCAGCCCGTTGCCTCGCCACACCAGCACCAGCTCGCAGAACTCATGGGTATGTTCGGCAAAGACATTTTGCGGGTAGCGGTCTGCCACCGCCACTGCCTGTGTGGCGGAAGGGAAAAACTCCTCTTTACGTAAAATCAGACCGGCCACGGCTCACACTCCAAACGCGGATAACGGCGCATTATTCGCGTTTTTAGTCTGCAATACGTTGACTCTTCTCGCGTTACTGAAGAATGGCGTCGCGCCCCTGGCGGATATCGCGCGGCGACCAGTCGAACTCCCGGCGAAAAAGCGTCGAAAAGTGGTTACTGTCGCCGAAGCCGCAGCGATAAGCGATATCAGTCACGCTTTCATCGCTGTGGCGCAGCAGGTGGCGGGCTTTCATCAGGCGCACCCGATTAAGATAGCGCTGTGGCGTCAGACCGGTTTGCTGCTTCAGCTGGCGGTGCAGCGTACGCAGCGACAGCGAAAACTGCGCCGCCACCTCCTCCCAGCAGATCTCCTGCGCAAAATGGTCTTCGAGCCAGGCCAACAGCTGATTCAGCCGCGCATCGTTGTTGGTGGCCTCTTCCGCAAGGCTGCTTTTACGTAACAGCACCAGCAGCTGCATAAACAGGATCTCACGGCTGGCGACGGCATGAGTATCCGTTTCGCTCCCCACGGCCTCGATCTGCGCCACGATATGCCGCACCTGTTGCAGGACGGTTTGATTCACCCGCCAGTGCGAGGGGTAGTTTCCTTCCTGTTCCTGGGGCAGTAGTTGACTGACCCCGGCGAGAAAGCGAAACGCATCCGGCGCGCGATAGAGCACATTGGTCAGACACAGATTATCCGTGTGCTCGTAAAGATGGCGGTCGTGATCGCGGATAAAACAGACCGAACCGCCGCCAATGGTGTAGGGCTGGCCATTGAAGACGTGAATACCCGATCCCTGCTCCACGATAACTATTTCATGGAAATCATGGTGATGTTCCGGAAAGGCCGACTGAGGGAGGCGGGGTTCAATAGCCACCGTCGAGATCCCGGCCTTAAAGAAATCCGTACTGTGCAATATGGTCATGATGCCACCCTCGTAATGAGAAAAATTATCAGTCACCGGCTGATAGTAATGAAGGGTTGGCTATCCGGCCTTCAATTTTTGACCGCGAAATTCGTAAATCCTGCCGCTTTTTCAAGAATCAGCCGGAAAGATGCGGAACTGCGGAGGCCATCACATCCCCCTCGCCATCCCCTAAAACCGCAAACTGTGATGTCCCTCACGGTCACCTTTGCTTTCTTGCCAGCGGCCAGTTTTGGCTGTCCGTAGCGAGAAGGTGTCAGTAAACGGCCTTTTTTAGACTGCGGACAATGATTTTAAGAAGGATCGTTTCATGAGTATTCGTCATTGTGTCGCTGTCGATTTAGGCGCCTCCAGCGGGCGGGTGATGCTCGCCAGCTATCAGCCCGGGCCGCGCGCCCTGACGCTGCGCGAAATTCATCGCTTCACCAATAGTCTGCAGAAAGTAGACGGCTTCGACTGCTGGGATGTAGATAGCCTGGAAGGCGAGATCCGCCGCGGGCTGGAGAAAGTGTGTGAGCAGGGCATTCTGATAGACAGTATCGGCATCGATACCTGGGGGGTAGATTATGTCCTGCTGGATAAGCAGGGCCAGCGCGTCGGGCTGCCGATTTCCTATCGTGACGACCGCACCCAGGGCCTGCTGCGTCACGCTGAAGCGCAGCTGGGCAGGGCGGAAATCTATCGCCGCAGCGGCATTCAGTTTTTGCCGTTTAACACGCTTTATCAGCTGCGCGCGCTGGTGGAGCAGCAGCCGGAGCTGGTCAGTCAGGCTGCCCATGCCCTGCTGATCCCCGACTATTTCAGCTTCCGCCTGACCGGCAATCTGAACTGGGAATATACCAACGCCACCACCACCCAGCTGGTCAATATTAACAGCGATAGCTGGGATGAGACGCTGCTGAACTGGACCGGCGCGCCGTTGGCGTGGTTCGGAAAGCCGACCCACCCCGGCAATGTGATAGGCCACTGGATCTGCCCGCAGGGTAACCGAATTCCGGTAGTCGCTGTCGCCAGCCACGACACCGCCAGCGCGGTGATCGCCTCCCCGCTGGCCGACCGCCATGCCGCCTATCTCTCCTCCGGCACCTGGTCGCTGATGGGGTTTGAAAGCCTGACGCCGTACACCTGCGACGCGGCGCTGCAGGCCAATATCACCAACGAAGGCGGAGCCGAAGGCCGCTATCGGGTGCTGAAAAATATCATGGGCCTGTGGCTGCTGCAGCGGGTGCTAAAAGAGCAAAACGTCAGCGACCTGCAGGGGCTGATCGCCCGCACCGCCGCGCTACCGGCGTGCCGCTTCATAATTGACTGCAACGATGACCGCTTTATCAACCCGGCCAGTATGAGCGCCGAGATCCAGGCCGCCTGTCGCGACGCCGGGCAGCCGGTTCCTGAAAGCGATGCCGAACTGGCGCGCTGCATTTTCGACAGCCTGGCGCTGCTCTACGCCCGGGTGCTTAACGAGCTGGCGGCGCTGCGCGGCCACCCTTTCAGCCAGCTGCATATCGTCGGCGGCGGCTGTCAGAACACGCTGCTCAACCAGCTGTGCGCTGACGCCTGCGGGATCGTCGTCGTGGCCGGCCCGATAGAGGCCTCCACCCTCGGCAATATCGGCATCCAGTTAATGACCCTCGACGAGCTGGCCAATGTCGATGAGTTTCGTCAGGTAGTGCGCGGCAACGCGGCGCTCACCACTTTTACCCCCAATCCTGATAGTGAAATTGCCCGTTTCGTGGCGCAGTTTCAGCCACAACAGACCAAGGAGCTTTGCGCATGACCACTCAACTTGAACAAGCCTGGGAAATTGCTAAGCAGCGCTACGCCGCCGTCGGCGTGGATGTCGAGGAGGCCCTGCGCCAGCTGGACCGTCTGCCCGTCTCCATGCACTGCTGGCAGGGTGACGACGTCGCCGGTTTCGAAAACCCGGCGGGAAGCCTGACCGGTGGCATCCAGGCGACCGGCAACTACCCGGGCAAAGCGCGCAATGCAGAAGAACTCCGCGCCGACCTTGAGCAGGCGCTGAGCCTGATCCCGGGGCCAAAGCGTCTCAATCTGCACGCTATTTACCTGGAATCCGACGCGCCGGTAGCCCGCAATGAGATTAAGCCGGAGCACTTTAAAAACTGGGTTACGTGGGCGAAAGCCAACAAACTGGGGCTGGATTTCAACCCCTCCTGCTTCTCGCATCCGCTGAGCGCCGACGGCTTTACCCTGTCGCACGCCAACGATGAGATCCGCCAGTTCTGGATCGACCACTGCAAAGCCAGCCGCCGCGTATCCGCTTATTTTGGCGAACAGCTGGGCACGCCGTCGGTGATGAATATCTGGGTGCCGGACGGCATGAAGGATACTACCGTTGACCGCTTCGCCCCGCGCCAGCGGCTGCTGAACGCCCTGGATGAGGTGATCAGCGAGAAGCTCGACCCGGCGCACCATATCGACGCCGTGGAGAGCAAGCTGTTCGGCATCGGCGCCGAAAGCTACACCGTCGGCTCCAACGAGTTCTATATGGGTTACGCCACCAGCCGTCAGACGGCGCTGTGCCTCGATGCCGGCCACTTCCATCCGACGGAAGTGATCTCCGACAAGATCTCCGCCGCCATGCTCTACATCCCGCGCCTGCTGCTGCACGTCAGCCGTCCGGTGCGCTGGGACAGCGACCACGTGGTGCTGCTGGATGATGAAACCCAGGCCATCGCCAGCGAAATCATTCGCCATAACCTGTTTGACCGCGTGCACATCGGCCTCGACTTCTTCGATGCCTCCATCAACCGCATCGCGGCCTGGGTGATTGGCACCCGCAATATGAAAAAAGCGCTGCTGCGCGCCCTGCTGGAACCGACCGCCCAGCTGCGCCAGCTGGAGAACGACGGCGATTACACCGCCCGCCTGGCGCTGCTCGAAGAGCAAAAATCGCTGCCTTGGCAGGCCATCTGGGAGATGTACTGTCAGCGTCACGACACGCCGGCGGGTAGCCAGTGGCTGGACAGCGTACGGGCTTATGAGAATGCGGTTCTGAGCCAGCGCGGGTAATGCACGAGCTTCCCCGGGTCGCGGCTGACGCCTTACCCGGGCTACGAACCGGTAGCCCGGATAAGCCGTTTACGGCGCAATCCGGGGGCACGCACATATTTAGGGTGAGGGGGTCAACCCCGCACCGAATCAACAGGAAAGACAAGACTATGCAGACCATTATCGACGCCTGGTTCGTCCAGGGCATGATCAAAGCCACCTCCGACGCCTGGCTGAAAGGCTGGGACGAACGCAACGGCGGCAACCTGACGCTGCGTCTGGATGAAGCGGATATCGAACCTTACGCGGCGGATTTCCACGCCCAACCGCGCTATATCGCCCTCAGCCAGCCGATGCCAACCCTGGCCAACCAGCCGTTTATCGTCACCGGCTCCGGCAAATTCTTCCGTAACGTCCAGCTCGACCCGGCCGCTAACCTCGGCGTGGTGAAGGTCGACAGCGACGGCGCGGGATACCATATCCTGTGGGGCCTGACGGAGGATGCCGTCCCGACCTCCGAGCTGCCGGCACACTTCCTGTCGCACAGCGAGCGCATCAAACTGACCGGCGGCAAAGACCGGGTGATCATGCACTGCCATGCCACCAACCTGATCGCCCTGACCTATGTTCTGGAGAACCACAGCGATCTTTTCACCCGTAAGCTGTGGGAAGGTAGCACCGAATGTCTGGTGGTCTTCCCGGATGGCGTCGGCATTCTGCCGTGGATGGTGCCGGGCACCGATGAAATCGGCCAGGCGACCGCCGAAACCATGCAAAAACACTCGCTGGTGCTGTGGCCGTTCCACGGCGTCTTCGGCAGCGGCCCCACGCTGGATGAGACCTTCGGCCTGATCGATACCGCCGAGAAGTCCGCCGAGGTGCTGGTGAAAGTCTTGTCGATGGGCGGGATGAAGCAGACCATCACCCGCGACGAGCTTATCGCCCTTGGCAAACGCTTCAACGTGCAGCCGCTGCAGTCCGCTTTAGATCTTTATCCATAACAACATCGCGCCCCGCTCACCGAGACGGGGCGAAATATCACCTGCAAACCCTACAAAACTAACTCATGTGGAGTAAAAGCAATGAAAACAAAGACAAGCTTGATCCTCACCGTTGCCGCCCTGGCGTTGTCCGGTTCCGCCTTAGCCGAAGTTAAAATCGCCCTTGTGGCGAAATCGCTGGGAAATGGCTTCTTCGAAGCCGCCAACGTTGGCGCCCAACAGGCAGCCAAGGAGTTAGGTGATGTCAAAGTGATCTACACCGGCCCGACCACTACCACCGCCGAGGCGCAGATCGACGTGCTGAACGGGTTGATCGCCCAGGGGGTTGATGCGATCGCCATTTCCGCCAACGATCCGGACGCGGTGGTGCCGGTGCTGAAAAAAGCGATGCAGCGCGGCATCAAGGTGGTCTCATGGGACTCCGGCGTGGCGCCGGCAGGCCGTCAGATCCATCTTAACCCCTCAAATAACGCCTTAATTGGCGAAACCAACGTCAAGCTTGCCGCCGATGCGCTGCAGGCGCTGAACGTTGAGAAAGGCGAGGTGGCCGTGTTAAGCGCCACCCCAACCTCCACGAACCAGAACATCTGGATTGAGGAGATGAAAAAGGTGCTACCGCAGTATCCGTCGGTGCAGCTGGTCACCGTCGCCTACGGTGACGATCTGTCGGATAAAAGCTACCGCGAAGCGGTGGGTCTGCTGAAATCATATCCGGACCTGAAAGTCATTGTCTCGCCGTCGTCGGTGGGGATTGTTGCCGCCGCGCAGGCGGTGAAGGACCAGGGCAAAATCGGCAAAGTGTATGTCACCGGGCTGGGGCTGCCGTCGGAAATGGCCGGCGCGATCAAGTCCGGCGCCAGCAAAAGCTTCGCCATCTGGAACCCGATTGACCTGGGCTACGCCGCCACCTATCTGGCCGACGATTTAGTCAAAGGCACGGCGACCAAAACCGAAGCCAGTATGGGCAAGCTGGGCAAAGTGAAGCTGGACGCCGAGGGGAATGGCGCGATGGCCAAGCCGTTTGTCTACGATGCGAGCAACATCGATAAGTTCTCGAAAATTTTCTAATCCTTGTTCCCTCACCCCGGCCCTCTCCCGGAGGGAGAGGGGGAACGGCTGGCCCTCTGCGCGATGCGGCCAGCGGACGCCGGACCGTTCCCTCGCCCCTGTGGGGGAGGGTTAGGGTGAGGGGTGATTTTTGTGGAGAACTATCATGTCAGCATCAACGCCACTGCTGTCGCTGAAGGGGATCACCAAGATTTTTCCCGGTGTGCGCGCCCTTGAGAACGTGCAGCTTGATCTCTGGCCCGGCAAAGTGACCGCCTTAATCGGCGAAAACGGCGCGGGGAAATCCACGCTGGTCAAAGTGATGACCGGTATTTATCAGCCCGAAGAGGGCGAGATCCTCTATAAAGCGATCCCCATTCATCTGCCAACGCCGGAGTCGGCGCATAAGGTAGGGATCACCGCCATTCACCAGGAAACCGTGCTGTTTGACGAACTCTCGGTCAGCGAAAACATTTTCGTCGGCCAGTATCTGTATAAGGGACTGCTCAAAACGCTCGACTGGCCGGCGATGCACCGCAGAGCCAACGAGATCCTCACCCGGCTGGAAGTCCAGATCGACCCGCGAGCCACGCTGAAAACCCTCAGCATCGCCCAGCGTCACATGGTGGCGATTGCCCGGGCGCTGGCTTTCGACGCCCAGGTGGTGATCCTCGATGAGCCGACCGCCGCGCTTTCCCAGCATGAAATCCTCGAGTTTTATCACATCGTTGAGCGTCTGAAGCAGGACGGCAAAGCGATCCTGTTTATCTCGCATAAGTTCGATGAAATCTTCGAGCTGGCCGATTATTACACCATCCTGCGCGATGGGGTGTACGTCAGCTCCGGGGCGATAAGCGACATCACCGAAGAGCGGATGGTGTCGATGATGGTGGGCCGGGCGATCAGCCAAACCTACCCGAAAGTCGACTGCACACCCGGAGAAACGGTGCTGGAGGTGACCGATCTCTGTCATCCTACCGAGTTTGCCCATATCAGCTTCCGCCTGCGCAAGGGAGAAATTCTCGGCTTTTACGGCCTGGTGGGCGCCGGACGCACCGAGCTGATGCAGGCGCTCTCCGGTGTCTCGCGCCCCTCCTCCGGCGAGATCCGCCTGAACGGCAGAACCATGCGCTTTCACCAGCCCGCCGACGCCATCCGCGCGGGCATCGTCTGCGTGCCGGAAGAGCGGCAGAAACAGGGAGCGATCATCGCCCTGCCTATCGCCCAGAACATCAGTTTACCGCAGCTCAGCAAGCTCAACCCTAACGGCGTCCTGAACGACGCCCGGGAATGGCGGCTGGCCGACGAGTACGCCTCGCGCCTGCAGGTAAAAGCCTTCAGCTGGCGGCAGCCGGTGGAGACCCTCTCCGGCGGCAACCAGCAGAAAGTGGTGATTGGCAAATGGCTGGCGACCCAGCCCGAGGTGATCATTCTCGATGAACCGACCAAAGGCATCGATATCGGCTCAAAGGCCGCCGTGCATCAGTTTATGTCCGAGCTGGTCAGCCAGGGGCTGGCGGTGATTATGGTGTCGTCAGAGCTGCCAGAAGTGATGGGCATGGCCGACCGGATTATCGTAATGCACGAAGGGCTGATGGTCGCCGAATACCAGGCCGGGGAAGCGACAGCGGAAACTATCGTTAGCGCGGCCAGCGGCATCGGCCAGGAGGCGGCATGATGGGACACGCATGGCTGAAACATCGCGAAGCGCTGCTGGCGGTGGTCATTATTTTGATGATCGGCGCCATCGGCAGCCGGGCGCCGTCGTTCGTTTCACCGGGCAATCTGGTGGAGATGTTTAACGATACCGCCATCCTTATCATCCTCGCCCTCGGCCAGATGATGGTGTTGCTCACCAAAGGCATTGATCTGTCGATGGCCGCCAACCTGGCGCTGACCGGGATGATCGTCGCCCTGCTTAACGCCCACTATCCGGGTATTCCGGTGGTAGCGCTGCTGGCGCTGGCGACTCTGCTGGGCCTGCTGATGGGAGTAATTAACGGCCTGCTGGTCTGGCGCCTCGGCATTCCCGCCATTGTGGTGACCCTGGGCACCATGAGCATTTATCGCGGCATTATCTTCCTGCTGACTGACGGCGGCTGGGTTAACTCACATCAGATGAGCGCTGATTTTCTCAGTCTGCCGCGCAGCCCCCTCCTGGGGCTGCCGCTACTGAGCTGGTGCGCCATCGCCGCGCTGCTGCTGGTGGGTTATTTCCTGCGCTACAGCCGCACCGGCCGGGCCTTATACACCGCGGGCGGCAACGCGACGGCGGCATACTACACCGGCATTAACGCCGGGAAAATGCAGTTCGTCAGCTTCTGTCTCTCCGGCGCGCTGGCCGGCTTCTGCGGCTATCTGTGGATCTCGCGCTTCGCCGTCGCCTATGTCGACGTCGCCAACGGTTTTGAACTCCAGGTGGTCGCCGCCTGCGTGATCGGCGGTATCAGCACCATGGGCGGAAGCGGACGGGTGCTGGGCTGCCTGTGCGGCGCGCTGTTCCTCGGGGTCATCAATAACGCCCTGCCGGTGATCGGCATCTCGCCCTTCTGGCAAATGGCGATTTCCGGGGCGGTGATCGTCATGGCGGTGCTGCTCAACGAGCGCGGCAATCGTGGTCACGGGCGGTTAATCCTGCGCAACGCGGCGTTAGCCCGACAGAAACAGGCGGTGAAATCATGAGCAAAATGATGGTATCTGAAGAGATGAAAAACGCCCCGGCCGCGCCGTCGCCGCTGCGCCGCCTGCTGTGCTGGGTAGGGTTTTTACTGGCGGTCACCCTGGCGGTATTTATCGGCAACGCCGTGGCTTCCCCGTACTTCCTCAATATCTGGAACCTGTCGGACGCCACCTTTACCTTTACCGAGAAGGCGATCGTCGTCCTGCCGATGGCGATGCTGATTATCGCCCGGGAAATCGATCTGTCGGTAGCCTCGACGATGGCGCTCAGCTCAACGGTGATGGGCTTCTGCGCGGCGGCGGGGATGGACACTCCGCTGCTGGTGGTCATCGGCCTGGGCGTAGGTCTGCTTTGCGGCCTGTTCAACGGCTTGCTGGTGACCCGCTTTAACCTGTCGTCCATTGTGATCACCATCGGCACCATGAGCCTGTATCGCGGCATCACCTATATCCTACTGGGCGATCAGGCACTCAACCACTATCCGGAGAGCTTTGCCTGGTTCGGCCAGGGGTACGTGTGGGGGGCGCTCTCTTTTGAGTTTGCGCTGTTTATCCTCCTCGCGGCCGCCTTCACCTTCCTGCTGCATAAAACCAACTTTGGTCGCCGGACCTACGCCATCGGCAATAACCCGACCGGCGCCTGGTTCTCCGGGATTAACGTTAAGCGTCATAACCTGGTGCTGTTCGCGCTGGTTGGGCTGATGGCCGGGCTGGCGGCGGTCCTGCTGACCTCACGGCTCGGCAGTACCCGCCCCACCCTGGCGATGGGCTGGGAGCTGGCGGTTGTCACCATGGCGGTGCTCGGCGGCGTCAATATTCTCGGCGGCTCCGGCAGCATGCCCGGGGTGATCATCGCCGCCTTTCTGATGGGGCTGGTGACCTTCGGCCTGAGCCTGCTGAACGTCCCCGGCATCGTGATGTCGGTGATTATCGGCGCCATGCTGATCGTGGTGATCTCCCTGCCGATTATTACCCGGCGGATGATGCAGCGAAGACGATGTTAATTTCCCCCTCACCCTGGCCCCCTCCCTGCGGGAGAGGGTCAGGGTAGGGGAAACGGATTTCCCAAAATCAACATTAAGGAGAATTATCATGAGTTTTATGTTGGCACTACCTAAAATCAGCCTCCACGGCGCAGGCGCGATCGGTGATATGGTCAAGCTGGTAGCGGGCAAACAGTGGGGCAAGGCGCTGATCGTCACCGACGGTCAGCTGGTGAAGCTGGGCCTGCTGGACAGCCTGTTCGCCGCGCTGGATGAACAGCAGATGGCTTATCAGCTATTTGACGAGGTATTCCCCAACCCCACCGAAGCGCTGGTGCAGCAAGGCTATGCGGCTTACCAGGCGGCCCGCTGCGATTACCTGATCGCCTTCGGCGGCGGTAGCCCGATTGATACCGCCAAAGCGATAAAAATCCTCACCGCCAACCCAGGCCCCTCCACCGCCTACTCCGGCGTCGGCAAAGTGAAAAACGCTGGCGTGCCGCTGGTGGCCATCAACACCACCGCCGNNGCGGAGATGACCAGCAACGCGGTAATTATCGATAGCGAGCGGCAGGTGAAAGAGGTGATTATCGACCCGAACCTGATCCCGGATATCGCCGTCGACGACGCCAGCGTGATGCTCGACATTCCGCCAGCCGTTACCGCCGCCACCGGCATGGATGCCCTGACCCACGCCATCGAGGCCTTTGTCTCCGTTGGCGCCCATCCGCTGACCGACGCCAACGCCCTCGAAGCCATCCGCCTGATCAACCTGTGGCTGCCGAAAGCGGTAGACGATGGACACGATCTGCAGGCCCGCGAGCAGATGGCGTTTGGCCAGTATCTGGCGGGCATGGCGTTCAACAGCGCCGGCCTCGGGCTGGTACATGCCCTGGCCCATCAGCCTGGCGCCACCCACAACCTGCCGCACGGGGTATGCAACGCCATCCTGCTGCCGATCATCGAAAACTTTAACCGCCCGAACGCGGTGGCGCGCTTTGCCCGCGTGGCGGAGGCGATGGGCGTCGATACTCGCGGCATGAGCGATGAAGCTGCCAGCATGGAGGCCATCAATGCCATCCGCACGCTGAGCAAACGCGTAGGGATCCCCCAGGGTTTTAGCCAGCTTGGCGTCAGCAAAGCCGATATCGAAGGCTGGCTGGATAAAGCGCTGGCCGACCCATGCGCGCCGTGTAACCCGCGCCCCGCCAGCCGCGATGAGGTTCGCGAGCTCTATCTGGAGGCCTTATGATCCGTAAAGCCTTCGTCATGCAGGTGAACCCCGACGCGCACGAGGAGTACCAGCGCCGCCATAACCCCATCTGGCCAGAGCTGGAAGCAGTGCTGAAAGCGCACGGAGCGCACCACTACGCCATCTATCTCGATAAAGAACGCCATCTCCTGTTCGCGACGGTGGAGATTGAATCGGAAGCCCGCTGGGAAGCGGTCGCCAGCACGGAAGTATGCCAGCGTTGGTGGAAATACATGCGCGAGGTGATGCCCAGCAACCCGGACAACAGCCCGCTGAGCGCGGAGCTCAAAGAAGTGTTTTATCTGGCGTAAAAATAACTGGCCTCCCTCCAGACGGGAGGCCGGTCGATTAAACGGTCATTGCATTATCGCGCAGCGGCTCGGTTTTCGCCTTACCCGCTAACGTAAACGCGGAGATTAAGGTGACGGTCAGAGCAATACCGCCGAGGATCATATAGGTCTCCTGAAAGCCGATCCGATCGTACATATTGCCGGCGAAAGCGGAGAGAAAGATCGCCGCCACCTGCTTGGCGAACTGGAAGCCAACCAGATAAATGGTCGCCGACAGCCGGACGTCAAACACGCCGGTGATGTATTTAAAGGCGCCCACCAGCAGGAACGGCACCTCCAGCGCATGGAGCATTTTCAACGCTACGACTTCCGCGGCGGTGGTGGCGAAGGAAGAGCCAATCATTCTTGCCGCCATCACCATCCCGGCGATCAGCAGGGTATTCTTCGCTCCGATACGGTTAATAATCCACGGCGAGCTGAACATAATGATGGCGTTACATATTTCTCCCGCGGTGGTGGCGAAACCAAAGGCGCGGGTGCCCGCTTCCGGGGTCGCGAAGAACGATTTGAAGAAGGTGGCGAACTGCTGATCGAAAACGTCATACACGCAGGCCACGCCGATAACATACAGAATAAACATCCACATCTTACGCTGGCGGAACATGCGCACCGCCGTTTTTAAATCGATCGCCGGGCGATTGGCGCCGAGCGAATCCATCACCTGCGCGGACTGACTGGCCTGCGGTTTGGCGATGGCCACCAGCACCACCAGCAGCAGCGCGGCGGCTGACCCCATCCAGAACACCCATTCGGGATTAATGCTGAACAGCATTCCGGCGGTAGTCGCGCACAGCGCCCATCCCAGGCAGCCAAAGGTGCGCGCCTTGCCGTATTCAAACCCGCTGTTGCGGCTTACCCGTTCGATATAGGCCTCCATCGCGCCGGCGCCTGCGGAGAATGCAAAGCCGATATAGGCGCCGCCGCTCAGCGCCCCGAGCCAGATATTGGTTTTCAGCAGCGGAGCGAAAACATAAAGGAAGAAGGGAGCAATCAGCACCAGCAGAACGGTCACGATCCACATCAGGTGTTTTTTCAGCCCCAGCTTGTCAGAGATCACTCCGAGGATCGGCTGGAAACAGATGGCGAACAGCGACAGGCTGGAGAAAACGAGGCCGGTTTCGGTTTTATTCAGGCCGATGACGTCCGACAGCCAGATCGGCAGAAACGGAAAGCAGGTGGCCATGATGAAGAAGTAGAGAAAGAAGAACAGCCCGAAAATCCAGAAGTTGGGGTTGTTTTTGTGGGTACAGACGGTCGGGTTCATTATATTTTCCTCAAGAAGGGCCGCAGCGCGGCCCGATACCATCACACGCGTTGCAGACCAATCAGAATGGCGCTTTCCGGGTCGAGGATGGGCAGCGCCAGCCCCGCCTGCTGCAGCCACTCACCGCTCACCGTCTGCGGCGTCGTCATCCATGCCGGTAGCTTCCGCATGGTGTGGCCGCCCTCGCCGGTGATCTGAATGTTCGGATGATCGAGGAGCGTCACCTGATAGCGGGCGCTCGCCTCCAGGCCCGCCAGGCGCAGCGGCGCCATCAGGGTGTAGTCCGGCATCGCCAGCTGGCTAACGAGGAAAATCGCCTGCGCTTTATCCGGGCTGACGACGCCATGGGCAAGGGTGGTGGCGTCCGGCATATCTATTCGCCACTGCACGCCGTGATGGATCACGTCGCGCCACTGTTTATGCAGGGCCGCATATTTTCGGTATCCGGCGCGCTCTTCTTCATCGGCGCTCACCGGATCCAGCTCAAGGCCCATATGACCGAACAGCGCCGTCAGGCCGCGGAAGGCGATACTATGCTGGCGGAAGGTGGCATGACAGTGGCGATTGCCAATATGCGCGCCCATTACCTCGGGTGGAAAGAAGTAGCTCATGCCGCGCTGGATGGTGTTGCGCTCAAGGGCGTCATTGTTGTCAGAAGCCCAGAAGCGATGGCTGCGTTTGAGGACTTCATAATCGATCCGTCCGCCGCCGGAGGAGCAGGATTCAAATTCAATGTGCGGGAAACGGGCCACCAGCGTATCCAGCAGGCGGTAAAACTGGCGCGTTTGCGCGTCCGCAGCGGCGCGTCCCTGATGCCCAGGCTGCACCAGCTCGCGGTTCATATCCCACTTCACGTAGTCCACCGCATGCTCGCCCAGCAGCCAGCTCATCCGCTCCAGCAGATAATCAAACGCTTCGGGAATGTTGAGGTTCAGGACAAACTGATGGCGGCCTGTCAGCGGGGTATAGCCCGGCAGCGCCAGCACCCAGTCCGGGTGTGCCCGGTACAGATCGGAATCCGGGTTAATCATTTCCGGCTCCACCCAGATACCGAATTCCATACCCAGAGACTTCACGTGATCGATAACCGGCGTCAGGCCGTAGGGGTATTTTTTCTCATCGAGATACCAGTCGCCAAGCGCCGCCCAGTCGTCGTTGCGCCCTTTAAACCAGCCGTCATCGATAATAAAGCGCTCGACGCCCAGGGCCGCCGCTTCGTCGGCCATACGCATGATGTAGTCCGGGTCGTGGTCGAAATAGATCCCCTCCCAGGTGTTGAGATGCACCGGGCGCGGTTTGTTGCCCGGGAAACGAATAATCCGTTCGCGCAGATAACGATGGAACTGCTGGCTCATGCCGTTCAGCCCATTCGCCGAGTAGCTGGCATACAGGTACGGCGTCCACAAGGTTTCCCCTTCCGCCAGCGCCATTTCGCCCGGCAGATAGAGCGCCTCGGCCTGCAGATAGCGACGGCCATCGGTTTTCACCTCCGCCCGCAGGCGATGGTTACCGCTCCAGGCCAGATGCACGCCCCAGACTTCACCCTGCATCTCGCTAAAGGCGCGGCTGCCGGTGATCAGGGCCGGGAAATGTTCGTGAGAGGTGCGCCCGCGGCGGTTCTCCAGCACAAAGCTGTCGTGCTCCAGCGTCAGGCGATGAGGCTGAAACTCGCGGATCCAGCGGCCATGGAAAGCCATCACCTCGCGAGCGCGTTCGGCGACCGGCAGCGTGACCGCCAGGCGATCCACCTGCCATGGGCTGGCGCGCAGATTGGTCACGCCATGGCGCACGCTCAGCACGCCGCTGGCATCCAACGCGATCTCGCTCTGCAGGCGCAGGCCGGCCTGCGGATCTTCGCTGACCAGGGTCAGCGTCTGGCCCTCGTGCCGCACTTCGCTGGTGGTGAACAGCGGAGAGGCATCCAGCCCCTGACGATGGCCTTCAATGCCCGGCGCGCCAAACAGACCATGGCCCAGCTCCGCCATTAAGGTCACTGGCGAATCGACATCCAGTCTGCCGTTGGCGACCGGGCGCGTCAGGCTGTCGGCATCCTGCGGCGAAAAGTGGCTTAAATGCGGTCCCCAGTAGACAATTTCGGCGAAAGGGCAGGTTTTAATCACAACATCGGCACCGGCGCTTTGCAGGTGAATCAGCGAATCAGACATCAGACATCTCCATTACAAGGAATGTCTTACTGTTGATCCGAAACGTTTCGGATGCCAACCAAAACGTTTCGGATCCGTGATCGGCTTCAGAATTACGGGTTAAAAAGGGGTAAGATCAGGCGGTTTCACCCGGGAAAAATTCCGGCTGCCATAGCACCTGCAGCGTGGCGAGATCCTCCCCGGCGATTAAGCGACGCACCATATCGGCAATCTGCCTTCCCACGCCCTGGCGCGTGGACTGGATCACCGCGGCAACGTCGGTCTCAATGATGCTGTCCTGCGGCAGCCCGTCATACACTACTAAGGCGACGCGGTTGTCGCCGGTTAAACGCCCCAGGTGGGCGAGCGCCATCGCGGCGCCATCGCCATGGGTGTTGCAGTCGGTGATAATCGCGGTAGGCGGCTCAGGCAGACGCAGCAGCTCCAGCGTGGCCTGATAGCCGCCGCGGCGCGTCGCCGGCACGCTACGCAGCCATGCATCGGATAACCCCGCCTCGCGCAGGGCATCGAGGTAGCCGTTACGCCTTTGCAAAATAAACGCCTGATTGTTGTTCTCGCCCAGCAGAGCGATACGCTGGTGGCCCTGTTGAATCAGATGGCGGGTGGCGCGGCAGGTGCCGGCATAGTTATCGAAATCAAACCAGGCGTAGGGCTGCGCCAGGCGGCTACGGCCGAGCGCCAGAAACGGAAAGCCGGAGGCCTGCAGCTGCGCCAGCCGCGGATCGTCATCCAGAGTATGGGCCACGATTAATGCATCGACGCGACGGCCCTGCACCATGCGCATATAGCCATGTTTATCCGCCTGCTCATCATCGGCGATCAGCAACAAATCAATGTCATGGCGCGCCAGCTCATGGCTGATCTCCCCGACCATCTCGAGAAAAACGTTATTGTTGAGCGGCGCGGGGCGGACAGGAAAGACGAGACCAACGGCATCGATGGTGCCCATTTTCAGGCGGCGGGCGAAAGTGTTGGGGCGATAGCCCCGGCGCTGCGCTTCAGCCTCAACCCGGGCGCGGGTCTCCTGCGACACATCGTCATAGCCGTTCAACGCCCGGCTGACGGTCGTGACGGAGATCCCAAGTTGTTTGGCAATGGCTTTCAGCGACATAAAAATCCCTGTTTTCGCATAGGAAAGCTAGTTTCCCGCAATATGGCTATGACGTCCAGCGAGCGCGCGTCCCCCGCCGACGCGATGTCAGTTTTGCTCAGCGATCAGCAGGGCCTGCGTATCCGGCTCCAGCGCCTGAAAAACATGCTCCTGATCCGCCGGGTAGCAGATATAGTCGCCCTCGCCGAGCTCTTCCGGCGCCGACGTCAGCCCTACTCGCGCCCGCCCCTGGGTGACGATAATATGTTCCACCGAGCCTGGCGGATGCGGATGCGAAATGCGGTCGGCGCCGGGCTGGGTGAGCAGCAAATAGATGTCCCGACGCGCGCCGGGCGGACAGGCGGCCAGCAAAATGGCCTGATAGTTCGCCTGCTCTGCCACCACTTTGGTCCCCTCGCCGCGGCGGATCACCTGCGTTTTGTTCACCTGCGGCTCAAGCAGCCTGGCAAATGGAATATCCAGCGCTACGCAGAGCGACCACAGCGTTTCCAGACTCGGGTTGCCGTTGCCGGACTCCAGTTGCGATAGCGTGGATTTTGCGATACCCGCCCGACGCGCGACTTCCGCCAGCGAAAGCCCGGTCCGCGCCCGCTCCCGCACCAGACTTTTGGCGATAACGCTGATTGGCTGTGTCATACCCGCCCCTTGTTTTTTATATCGAACAATTCGTTCGCCTTGAAAAACGATCATTATATGTTCATTATAATGGAAATTCGTTCGATATGGCTAAGTGATATGAAACAAACTCTCTCCAGTCTCAGCGGAGACACGATAAAAGCGATTGTTTTGGTCTGCCTTGCCGTCGGGGTGGTGGGCATGTCCTATGGGTCGCTGGCGGTGGCTTACGGCTTCCCTTTATGGGTGCCGCTCTTGCTTTCGGTGTCCGTGCTGGCAGGCGCTTCTGAATTCATGTTTATCGGCATTGTCGCCAGCGGCGGTAGTCCGCTGGCCGCCGCCGCCGCCGGCCTGTTAGTCAATGCGCGTCATATCCCGTTCGGGGTGACCGTACGCGAACTGGTTGGTCGGCGCGCCTTAAGCTTTATCGGGTGCCACATTATGAACGACGAGAGCGTGGTCTTTGGCTTGTCGCAGCCCACCCCCGCGCAGCGCAAAGCGGCCTACTGGCTGTGCGGCGCTGGCGTCGCGCTGATCTGGCCCCTCGGTACGCTAACCGGCGCGGCCGTCGGCAAACTGCTGCCAGCGCCGGAAACCATCGGGCTTGATGCGGTCTTCCCAGCGATCCTGCTGGCGCTGGTGATCCCGGCCTTTAAAAACCGCACTACGCTGATCCGCGCCGCCAGCGGCGCCGCGCTGGCGCTTGCCGCCGTACCGTTTGTGCCCACCGGGCTGCCGGTGCTGCTTTCGCTGTTCGGTTTACTGTCGAGGAAAAAATAATGGGCAATATGACGCTGTTTATCGCCGGTATCGCCATCCTGTCGCTGGGAACCTATCTGATGCGCCTCGGCGGCGCGAAGCTCGGCAATCGGCTGGCATTTTCCGAGCGCTCGCAGGCGCTGCTTTCCGATGCGGCGACGGTGCTGCTTTTTTCCGTCGCCCTGGCCACCACTTTCTATGAGGGCGCACATTTCGCCGGTATGGCGCGCGTTCTGGGCGTTGCTTTCGCTGTGTTCCTCGCCTGGCGCAAGGTCCCGCTGATCGGCGTGATTATCGCCGCCGCCGTGGTGACCGCGCTGCTGCGCCTGGCGGGTATGCCCTAGGACGAGTAAGCGTAATCTGTAAAACCGCTGTGCTGTCCGGCGATCGTGCCTACAAGCCACTGAATAACCGGTTCGATTTGCAGCGGGTGCCGCTGGTCTATCGTCAGTACAGGTCCTAACGACATGGGCTGCGCCCGCCCGGCCAGCTGGGCCAGCTCCGGCAAATACTCTTCTCCGGGGTGGCCCGGCGGCCGCGTCGCCAGCCGCGAGGCATAGCGCGCGACGGCCAGCTCCGGAGAGATATGGTTCCAGACCTCAATCACCTGCTCAACGCCCGCCTGCTGTAGCAGTCTCTGCAAGGTCTCCCGCGGCTGAAAGCCGAACCAGGCGTCGATCAACCAGACCATGCTGGCAGGCGATGCGCCGACAATCGACCAGATCACCTCATACGCCGCGCAGCCCAGCTGGCGATTCATCGGCCGGTCGACAGGGGCCAGGCGCGCCATAAACGGCTCTTTGATGCCGTCGATCGTCAATACCGGCAGGCTAAAGGTCTCCGCCAGCAAACGGGTAATGGTGCTCTTCCCCGACGCCGGAATGCCGTTGATTAAAATGGCCGTTTTGCAGCCTGGGGTCAGATGTCTGTTCATAGTAATGCGACAACCTCCTCCCGGCTGCGGGCCGTCCGCAGTTTGGCCATGGTGTCATTATTATCCAGCAGCGCGACGATGGAACGGATGCCCTCCTCGATATGCGCATTGCTGTCCTGGGCGCCAAACATAATAACAATGTCCGCTTTTTCACTGTCCGCAAAGGGAATAGGCTTTTCCAGCACCACCAGGCTAAAGCAGTTGCGTCTGACGCCGCATTCGGGGCGGGCATGGGGGATGGCAATCCCTTCATCAAAAACGTAATAAGCGCCATGATTTAAAGTATTGTCGATCACCGCCTGGCTATATTCCGTCGAAATAAAGCCTTTTGCCTCCAGCGGGCGGGCAGCCAGCTTTATTACCCGCTGCCAGTCGGACTCCACAACGCCAACCTGAATGGCATCGGCCTCAATAAGCAGTTCTTTTATGGTCATTCTCTGTTCCTAGATATTGCGGCGAATAATATTGCGTAAATTATCAATCTGCAGAAACAGCGCATCGATATCCTGCCGGTGGCTCTTACTTTTGGCATATACCGATAATGCCCGGTTGTAAGTCAACATCAATGTTTTTTGCACGTCGCTATTATCGGGCTGGCGCTGTAATTCGCCTTCCAGTCTGGCGATCTCTTCCGCCAGCTGACGGGACTGTTGATCATAATCCTGCAGCGGGTTTTGCTCTTTTTTCCACAGCGTTTTCAATGATTCAAACATAGCAAGCTCCCTCCCTGGCGGAAGACAGGGCAACAAAAGATATGTGTCGGTAAAAACGCTATTTAAATAGCGCCATTTTTTCCATTAATACGGCAGTCACTGCCTGGTTGGCGGGAATTAAAAATTTCCGTACGCTGTCATTTACTTTTCCTTTCTCAAACGTTGATTTACAGCGATCGACCCACTGCACGTTCATTTCCGTTCCGACGTTCACTTTATTAATCCCTTCGGTGACGGCCAGCCGCATATCCTCATCGCTGACACCTGTGCCGCCATGCAGCACCAGCGGCACGCCCGTCGCTTCGCTTATCGCCTTCAGCCGCGCATGCTGTATCTGCGCTTTACCTGTGTACAGGCCATGCACAGTGCCCACGGAGACGGCCAGCATATCGACCTGTGTCTCCTTCACAAAACGCGTCGCGTCTTCGACGGTAGTAAAACAGATATCTTCGGCAGCCACCGCTTTTCCATCCTCTGACCCGCCGATCGCCCCCAGCTCACCTTCTACCGTAATATTCCGCGGCCGGGCCATTTCCACCACAATCCGCGTGTTACCGATATTTTCCTCGAGGCTTAAGTGAGACCCGTCGTACATCACCGAAGAAAAGCCCGCATTCATTGCCGTCTCGATGGCTTTAATATCGGAGCAGTGATCGAGATGCAGGCAGGTCGGGATATTTTCACTGTCTGCTAATGAACGCACGGCATCGACCAGTAACCGATACCCCAGATACTCTGCGGTACCGGTTGATATTTGAATCATTAATGGGCTGCGGCTGTTTTGCGCGGCTTTGAAAAAAGCCGGTAACATCTCAATACAGTGCAAGTTAAACGAGCCAATCGCTTTAAAATCTCTTTCCTGAGCGATTTTTAAAATCTCATTAAAATTATACAGACTCATGAACACTTTCCCCTTTCGGCTTAGCGGATTTACCGTTTACAAACCATGCCAGTGCGGCGACAAACACAATAAACAAGGCGACAAAGAGCCAGTTATTCTGGAAGGCGTGGCCTAATACCAGACCGGAGCTGATGACGTCTGAATCGCTGAAGGTGACGCCCGTAAAGCCGTAGCTCTCCAGCATGGGTACCAGAATGGCCGGCAGAAATGTGATAAACAGGCCGTGAATCACCCCGCCGATCATCGCCCCGCGACGTCCGCCCAGCGCATTGCCAAATACCCCTGCCGTACCGCCGGCGAAAAAGTTGGTTAACAGCCCGGGGAGAATCATCGCCAGGCCGAACATCGGGAAAACCAGCATGCCGATAATCGAGCCGACAGTCGTTGCCAGAAATCCAACAATCACCGCATTCGGTGCATAGGGAAATAGCACCGGGCAATCGAGAGCGGGCTTTGCATCCGGGACAATACGCATCGCGATACCGCGAAAAGCCGGCACCAGCTCATTGAGTAATAAACGCACGCCGCTATAGAGGACAAAGACCCCGGCGACAAACTGAATGGACTGCATGAAGGCATACATCAGGTAATTAATGCCGCCGGAGAACTGCGCGATGTACTGAGGCCCCGCCGCGATAGCCGGGATGAGATACATCGGCACCATCACCACCGCCATGGCCAGATAGGTATCCTGCAGAAACTTAAAGTTATCAGGCAGTTCGAGATCTTCCGTGGAGCGAGAGCCTTTTCCGACAACTTTAGCGACCGCAGCCTGCACCAGATAGCCGATAGTACAGAAGTGCCCCAGGGCCACATCGTCAGACCCGGTAATGCGCCTGACCACCGGCTGCGCCAGGGCCGGCATTAACACCGCCATCACGCCACCGAAGATGCCCCCGGTTAAAATCAGCGGTACGCCGGTGAGCCCGGACTTATAGCCAATCACGGCGCCGATCGTCGCCATCCACAGCAGCGCCTGGCCGGTCAGAAAAATATATTTCAGCGGCGTCAGCCGGGCGATAATAATATTGACGGCAAAGATCACCAGCAGCGTCAGCGCCACCTCCGAACCTAATTCCCGATTCGCTAACCCAGCGATGGCGGCCACATCGGTAATATAGCCTTTCATGCCAAATCCCTGGGTGAAGATATCATTCAGGAAGGTCAGCGTGGCGACAATGATGTTTATCCCGGCCATCATAATTAAGAAACCGAGCAGCGTTTTAAATGTCCCTTCCGCGGTTTTGCCTGGCGATTTCTTTTGCAGGATCAGGCCAAGCATGGCAATAAAAGCAATAAGAATGGATGCCTGGCCGAGTAAATCCTTAACGATAAACGCCACAAAGCTATTCATAATCAGCCACCTTCAGATGACGTTCTTTTAAGAATGCGACGATCTTAGTTTCAATCTCCTCTTTATCAGTAAGTTTATTCAACACCACGACACGTTTAATTTCTTCTTCACTGGCATCGGCGGTTAAGATGTCGGCAAAGGTTTTTTGCGTCAGAATCATATCCGATTTAAAGGCCCCAGCTTCGGAAACGGTGGTGTGTTCAATATGAGCGGGAATTTCCAGCTTCTTTAAAACTGCCTTCGCCGTCATTTCAATGGCAAAGCTTGAACCGAGGCCGCAGCCACATACGCATAAAATTTTCAGCATGGAGGGTCTCCTCAAATAATATTGAGTTGCTTGGCAAGTTTATAATGATGTCCTTCAGTATCGACCAGACGTTTTTTCATACTGACTAAATCAATCGGAATAGGTTTGTTACTGGAGTTAATTATTATGGCTTTATTTTTCATACCTGACTGAATACAGCGAACCACTTCACTGGCCATAATAGTGCCCTGATAAATCTCTTCGCAGGTTGGATCACCGCTGCGTAAACCATAGCCGACGATCGTTTTACGGATACGGACACCTATTTGTGGTTCCAGCTGTTTAATCATGGTATCAATCGCCCCCTGAAAGCCGGGAGAGTACTCTTTGGTATAGCCTTCTGAGCAGAGGATAACGACGCTATTCTGCGTACTCAGCTTCCTGGTAATCCGTTCCGCGAGCACGGCCAACGGCATCTGTGCCTCCGGGATCAGGGCAATATCCGCATTACATTTAATGGCGGACTGCAACGTTAGTTCTCCACAATAGCCTCCTAATATCTCAACCATAAAAACCCGACCGGGCAGCGCTCTTCCGGTATTTCTTAAACGAGAGACTTCTTTAATAATTTGCTCACAGGCCGTGGAAAAACCAATCGTATAATCACTGCCATACACATCATTATCGATAGTCATTCCCACACCAAAGCAATTAATCTCAAATTCACTAAGGGTATTCAGAAACTGCAGGCTGCCATCCCCCCCGGCCATAATGAGCACATCAATACGCAGAGATTTAAGTTTTTTAGCAATGCTTTCATATTCACTGCGCTGCAGTTTGCGACTGGTTCGCCCCGAGGTAATGATCGGCACCGCGGTAATTGAATAATCAACCAGATCGCGCCACGCCATATCCTGATGACTTTTCTCCAGTAGCCCTGGAATACCGCCATTAAACAGCGTGATATCAGCATTAGCCTGCCTGGCTATCTGGAATATAAAATTATTCATTCCAGAAACATCCCCGCCGCTAATAACGATACCAATTTTCATGACGCATCCTCGCTCATTTGCCTGACAACATTTTTCCCTGAGTACAAGCCTTCTATTTGCAATGAAGATCACATAATGCGTATTAAATTACCGCAGTGAATAGTTGACAGGTACGGCGAAACGCCTATTTTTGTGATACATATCCCATTTAAAGAGAGTGATCTCCATCGCTTTCTGTTTTTAATATCTTTAAATTTCATGGCGTTAAAAAATCGAGATATTCAGGCGTGCTGACCTTTCCTTTGCCATAAAAAGGAGGATTTAAGAAAAGAACGGAAACGTGATTAGTGCCACATTTTTTTCGTAGCAGAGGAAAATATTGGCAAATTTCGCAGAGACGGGAAGCGGAAAACGAAAACAAAAAAAGCGCCCTGAGGCGCTCTTTCGACAGTTGCTATACGCTTATTTGTTCAGTTCGGCAGTCATATGCACGCGGTTGCCGGTAAACGCTTCGGTGATTTTGTAAGACGAAGCGCCGGCAGCCTGCGCCTGTGCGGCGATTTTCGCTTCCGCGCCGTCCATTGTGGAGGCGGTTGCGGTCACGGTTTCAGCAGCGAAGGAAGCGAAAGAGGCGGCCATAGCGATTACTGCGACAAAAGTTTTGATGCTTTTCATGATATAAACCCTTTCATTTAGTTGTTTAGATAAGGCGCTGTGCCTTGATGTGTTAAATAGTATCCCGCACATCGCTAAACAAAAAGCGGAAGGATTTGCTGTCATTATTCAAATTTATTGATTAACTTTTAACCCGCGATCAAACGCTGCGGGTGGGTGTAGATCGTCGCCCTGCCCGGCTTGCAAAAGCCCACCAGCGTCAGGTTGCAGCGCTCGGCGACCTCCACCGCTAAGGTGGTGGCTGCTGATACCGCGAACAGGATCTCGACCCCGCACATCGCGGCTTTCTGCACCATTTCATAGCTGGCGCGGCTGGAGACCAGCGCGGCGCCCTGCTGCCAGCCCTCACCGATTTCCGCCCGCCGGCCCAGCAGTTTATCCAGCGCCACATGCCGGCCGACGTCTTCAAAACCTCCCGCCAGTTCGCCCGTCGACCGGACCCAGGCGGCCGCGTGGGTACAGCCGGTGAGCCGGCCAACCGGTTGAAAGTCGTTAAGATGCGCCAGGGCCTGATCGAGATTGGCTAAATCGAACGACTGAGTGAACGGCAGCGGCTGGACCGGCTTACCAATATCATTGAGCTGCTCGACGCCGCATACGCCGCAGCCGGTGCGCCCGGCCAGCGCGCGACGCCGGGCTTTGAGGCCCATAAAACGCCGGCTGGAGAGCTCAATCTGCACCTCAAGGCCGTTGCACACCGCTACCACGTCCATGCCGAAAATCTCCCGCCGGTGCTCGATAATCCCTTCGGATAAGGAGAAGCCGACGGCGAATTGCTCGAGATCTTTCGGGGAGGCCATCATCACCACGTGGGAGATACCGTTGTAGACCAGCGCGACGGGCACCTCTTCCGCTAACTCATCTGGCTGAGGGTGTTGCAGATCCTCGCGTTTCCAGAGGGAGACCTGGCGATATCCTGTGACATTCGTCACATTTTTGATTTGTTCGAGAGGCTTCTTGTTCACTTTGCTTTAACCGTATTGGAACAGGCATACACACAATGTGGTATTCTGTTTTTATCCCTTCAGGAATGAGGGAAATTTGCCCTAATTCTGAACCTTTGCGGCCTTCACCGCAAAGCAAATAACTACATGTGACAATGTCGAAACAAGGAGCGAACCATGCAGGTCAGCAGAAGGCAGTTCTTTAAGATCTGCGCTGGCGGTATGGCGGGAACCACGGCAGCAGCGCTGGGCTTTGCCCCGGCAACTGCGCTCGCGGAGACACGGCAGTACAAATTGCTGCGCACGCGCGAAACCCGTAACACCTGCACATACTGTTCTGTCGGCTGTGGGCTGTTGATGTATAGCCTCGGCGACGGCGCGAAAAACGCCAAAGCATCCATTTTCCATATCGAAGGCGATCCGGATCATCCGGTCAACCGTGGTGCGCTCTGTCCGAAAGGGGCTGGTCTGGTGGACTTTATCCATTCTGAAAGCCGCCTGAAATTCCCGGAATATCGCGCGCCAGGCTCCGATAAATGGCAGCAAATCAGTTGGGACGAAGCGTTCGATCGCATCGCCAAGCTGATGAAAGAGGACCGCGACGCCAACTTTATCGCGCAAAACGACGCCGGCACCACCGTCAACCGCTGGTTGACTACCGGGATGCTGTGCGCCTCCGCCTCCAGTAACGAAACCGGCTATTTAACGCAAAAATTCACCCGCGCCCTCGGGATGCTGGCGGTGGATAACCAGGCGCGTGTCTGACACGGACCAACGGTAGCAAGTCTTGCTCCAACATTTGGTCGCGGTGCGATGACCAACCACTGGGTGGATATTAAAAACGCCAACCTGGTCGTAGTGATGGGCGGTAACGCCGCAGAAGCGCATCCGGTGGGGTTCCGCTGGGCGATGGAAGCCAAAATTCATAACGGCGCCAAGCTCATCGTTATCGATCCGCGCTTTACGCGTACGGCGTCGGTGGCTGATTTCTATACCCCGATTCGTTCCGGTACCGACATTACCTTCCTTTCGGGCGTGATCCTGTATCTGCTGAATAACGAAAAATTCAACCGCGAATACACCGAAGCCTATACCAACGCCAGCCTGATCGTGCGTGAGGACTACAGCTTTGATGATGGTCTGTTCAGCGGCTACGATGCCGAAAAACGCCAGTATGACAAAACCAGCTGGAACTATGAGCTGGATGAAAACGGCTTCGCCAAACGCGATACTACGCTGCAGCATCCACGCTGCGTCTGGAATCTGCTAAAACAGCACGTTTCCCGCTATACCCCGGATGTGGTCGAAAACATCTGCGGTACGCCGAAGGCCGACTTCCTCAAAGTCTGTGAATACATTGCTGAAACCAGCGCGCCGGATAAGACCGCATCGTTCCTGTACGCTCTCGGCTGGACCCAGCACTCCATCGGTGCGCAGAATATCCGCACCATGGCGATGATCCAGCTGCTGCTCGGCAACATGGGGATGGCGGGCGGCGGCGTCAACGCCCTGCGCGGCCACTCCAATATCCAGGGTCTGACCGACCTCGGCCTGCTCTCCACCAGCCTGCCAGGCTACATGTCGCTGCCGAACGAAAAACAGGCCGACCTGCAGACCTACCTGACGG
>NZ_JAGRQY010000189.1:0-2949 GCF_018223905.1 Klebsiella sp. 28 | reverse complement strand
TTTGTTTTCATGTATTTTGTCATAAACGTATAATCTATAATTTTTCTTTTTAAAAGTGAATGCAAAGTTTTTAAGGTAAAATTGGGGTAAATAATGATGATCTATTGGGGTATTACTCATGATTAAATTCCATTAGATTGGTGATGGATGTTTTGTAGTATATTAAAAAACATCAAGTTCAACAAGGTGTAATAGTTGTTATGCCACTACTTATTAGTCCCATTTATTATAAGGTCTTAATTGCTTTAAATAGAGCGTAAGCATAGGAGGTTGTATGTATGGGCTGTGATTCATACAGTGATCGAGATCTTTATTGTCATACAAATGGCATGTTGGGAAACGACTAAATTAGCCTGTCATTTTTTCAATCTAAAAAGACTGTGCTTCATTTATCTTCATTATTAGTCGGCTTAACCTGCTGCTCATATTCATTATATTGAATATAACGGCTTAATATTCTATCCAATATGTAGATTTTGCCACTCGTTTATCATATTAATTGTCAGTGGTATCGTGTTTTATCTTAGTTCATAACATATAAATAAAACATGACTTAATACTATTTTATACAAATTTAAGATGTAGTGATATAAATAACTTTATATATGTAACAGTAAATTAAATTGACTTGCCTTCGCGCAAAGGATAATATAAAAATAGCTTATTATTCTTCATTGATGGTTTTTTGGTGAATAGATAATGAATAACAAACTTAATCTGTTATATATCAATAATATTGGGATTCTTAATGAGTATAGCAAAAGATATTCAGATAAAAATCTACATGGCCCACTTCTTTTAAATATCAGTAATTATTCATCTCAGAAGATAAAGTTGATGGTTGTTGGACAAGAGACGTTCGGCTGGAATAAATCACCCTCTATAGTAGATCAGCAAGCTACGTATCAAAAATTTAATTTTGGATCATCATATTATAGTAGTGCTTTTTGGAATATAATTAGGAAGGTGGAAAGATCACTAAATATTGAACCATATGCTATAGCGTGGTCAAATCTCAATCGATTTGATATTGATTGTGGGTCACCAGATCGCACGGAACTTGCACAAGATATTGCTTCTCTAGACTATCTCGTTAAGGAAGAGATTAGTATTCTTAAACCAGATATATGTATATTTTTTACGAATCACAAGTATGATAAAAGGCTGAGTGATTTATACCGAGATCTGGTTTTTGATAATATTGATGGATTGCCAAAGAAACATTTTTCAAGATTACATCATCCAGATCTTCCGAAGTATACGCTTAGAGCGCCACATCCTAGAACAATCAGAACGCAGCGATGGGAAGATGGTTTTATTATGGCTGTTTCACAATTTAAAAATGCTTGATTAGTAATTTATAATTTTAATAACACATGCCATGAAAAAAGGAGATATTGTATGTAATTATTATCTCTTTTTTCTTGTTATCTATGATTTGGCGGTTTTAAACGCGGTATATATTTTTTTTGTCTTTCAGACTGTATGGGAGTAATCAGATCTAGACTGATATTATGTTCAGTCTGATCGTGCTTAGGACGACTTGGAAAACGTCTGACCTCATCTTTGGTTGGCTTGTAGTCATCGCTGTTAAATCTTGCACGTCTTTCATGCTCAGAGCGTGAAACATAAATACCCTGAACCTCATCGAAGACATAGTTTTCAGCAATACGCTTATCGTGTTCGGCATCCACTGAAACAGGAACTGGCTTCTTCTTGGCCCAGACGAATTTCTCTCTTATATAATCTACTACCAGTAAGGTGAAGCGCTTGAACACACCGCTCTGACGAGGTTCAACTTTCTTCCTCTTAACTTTAACAGGAGCGCGTTTAAGTGCTCTTGCCGTTGAAGAAGATGGAGTTTTCAGTGTAGCGCGTGTATGAGGCGCAGGAGCAACCAGAACTGGTTTCTGCGAGCCAGTAGATGAACCTTTCCCTGTGTTATCAGGGATAACAATTTCTTCCGGTTCAGCCAGCGCATGAACCCTAAAGCTGGCAACATCAACAACGATGTCTAATGGCAGATCCTTAAAGGCAAAGTAGGCTTCGCCAGCTTCTTTTTTAAGCTCATCACGTATAGCTTGCTCTGCAGCACGTTGTTCCTGAGCTGCAACAGTGCCCCAACGGTCACGAGGGATATGAAGTATTGGATCACGGTTCGTTTCAATAGCTTTAGCCAGCCAGATTGCTTTCTCTTCGTTTGTAGCAGCAGCCGTAGCCTGTTCAAGGGCTTCCTCATACTGAACCCTGATAGAACGGTGATCAATGCGTTCATCATGACCATACAGCTCAAGGAACTCATTACAGATGTTCTGCCAGCCTTTACGCCAGCGATCGAGGGTTTCAGGTTTATCCCACTCACGGACTTTTTTACCAAAGCCGGTAGAAAGAATCTCACGGGTTGTTCCCATGATATGAATATGCGGGTTATGACCATTGATATCGTGGATAACAACATCAGCAATGATGCCTTGCTTGGTAAAGTGCTCAAGAACAAAAGCAGCAGTGAGTTCAATGCTCTGTTCTGGTGTTAGCTCAGCGGGGAGGGCAATCTTAAACTCTTTGGCAAGACGGGCATCTTTTCTCTTCTCGGAGACTTCAACAGCATTCCAGAGTGTTTCACTGTCAACAATCAGGTCAGGTGGCGTGTTGTCAGGAGCAAAAATCTGCGCAAAGGCAAGGTCCTTTTTATGTGCTGTTTTGCGACCACAAACTTCACCCGTTCTGTTATCGAAGAAAACTTTACGGTGACGATATGCAGCAGAGTTAACCGAAGACTGACCTTCGCCTCTGCTGATGTTCTCCATTTTAAAACTGTATATCGCCATCCAAGTATTCCTCAATGCCAAATGCTGCTTTTCGTTTTACGTAAGGAAAACGCCGGGGTTGACGTTGACCTTGATTTTGTTTCCGAAGGAAACGGTTTTAGCCTGCGGCAGGCAACCGTCG
>NZ_JAGRQY010000188.1:0-5894 GCF_018223905.1 Klebsiella sp. 28 | reverse complement strand
GCGCGGATGCCGCCAACCTGTTGAAGCCGGCGCTGGCCCGGGGCGAGCTGCGGACCATCGCCGCCACCACCTGGTCTGAATACAAGCAGTACTTCGAGCGCGACGCCGCGCTGGAGCGCCGCTTTCAGATGGTCAAGGTGGATGAGCCGGACGACGACACCGCCTGCCTGATGCTGCGCGGCCTGAAGTCCCGCTATGCCGACCACCACGGCGTGCATATCACGGATGATGCGGTGCGCGCCGCCGTGACGCTGTCACGACGCTATCTCACCGGCCGCCAGCTGCCGGACAAGGCAGTGGATTTACTCGACACCGCTTCCGCCCGCCTGCGTATGAGTTTGGATACCGTGCCTCAGCCGCTGACCCGCATGAAGGCGCAGCTCACCGCGCTGGCAATGGAGAAGCAGGCGCTGCTGGAAGATATTGCGCTGGGCAACAGCGCCCGCGGCGATCGGCTGGCGGCCATTGAGCAGGAGGAGATCCGCCTTATTCTGGCGCTGGATACCCTTGAAACTCAGTATGGTCAGGAGCTGCAGCTGACGGAAGCGCTGCTCGCCTGTCGCCGCGATATCTCCCGCCAGGCGGAAATTAGCGATCTACAAACCGCGCTTATCGCCGTCCAGCAGGGCAATCCGCTGCTCGGGCTGGACGTCGACGTCCGCACCGTGGCGACGGTGATTGCCGACTGGACCGGCGTGCCGCTCTCCTCGCTAATGAAAGATGAGCAGACGGAGCTGCTGAGTCTGGAAGAGAGTCTCGGCAAACGGGTGGTTGGCCAGCAGGCGGCCCTGAGCGCTATTGCCCGGCGCCTGCGCGCCGCGAAAACCGGCCTGACGCCGGAGAACGGTCCGCAAGGGGTGTTCCTGCTGGTCGGGCCGAGCGGCACCGGCAAAACGGAAACGGCGCTCGCCCTGGCCGATGCGCTGTTCGGCGGCGAGAAAGCGCTGATCACCATCAATCTCTCCGAGTACCAGGAGCCGCACACCGTCAGCCAGCTGAAGGGTTCTCCGCCCGGCTACGTCGGCTACGGCCAGGGCGGGATCCTGACCGAGGCGGTGCGCAAACGCCCCTACAGCGTGGTGCTGCTCGATGAGGTGGAAAAGGCCCATCGCGATGTGATGAACCTGTTCTACCAGGTCTTCGACCGGGGGGTAATGCGCGACGGCGAGGGGCGTGAAATCGACTTTCGCAACACCGTGATCCTGATGACCGCCAACCTCGGAAGCGACCTCCTGATGCAGTTGCTGGATGAACAGCCGGAGGCCAGCGAATCAGACCTGCACGAGCTGCTGCGCCCGGTGCTGCGCGGCCACTTCCAGCCGGCGCTGCTGGCCCGCTTCCAGACGGTGATTTACCGTCCGCTGCCGGCGGGAGCGCTGCGCACCATTGTCGGCATGAAGCTCGGGCAGGTAAGTCAGCGTCTGGCTTGCCATTACGGAATCAACACCACCCTCAGCGAGAGCCTGTTCGACGCGCTGACCGAGGCCTGCCTGCTGCCGGATACCGGCGCCCGTAACGTCGACAGTCTGCTCAATCAGCAGATCCTGCCGGCGCTGAGTCAGCAGCTATTGAGCCATATGGCGGCGGGGCAGAAACCGCGCCAGGTGACGCTGGGGTATCACGAAGAGGAAGGCGTCGTGATGGCGTTTGACGAGGGGACAATATCCGATGAGTAGCGTGAAATCGTTGTTGTTCAGCCATAACCACCACCTGCTTTCGGTGAAGGGATGTGAAGCCGGGCTTGATGTGCTGGCCTTCGAGGGCGATGAAGCCCTGAGCCAGCCGTTCCGCTACCGTATTGAATTCACCAGCGCAGACCATGCCATCAGCAAAGAGATGATGCTGATGAAGGCTGCCTCCCTGACGCTGCAGGCGCCGGTGGCTCAGGGCTTCGGCATCAATGTTCAGCAACCCGTGCGGGTGATCCAGGGCGTGGTGACGGGGTTTGAACGGCTCAGTACCTCCAGGGATGAAACGCACTACGCGCTGACGCTTCAGCCGCGCCTGGCGCTGCTTAACCGCTCGCACCAGAACGCCATTTACCAGGACCAGTCCGTTCCGCAGATTGTGGAAAAAATCCTCCGCGAGCGCCACGGCCTGCGCGGTCAGGATTTTCTGTTCTCGCTGACAAAAACGTATCCGCGCCGCGAGCAGGTGATGCAGTACGGCGAGGATGACCTGCGCTTTATCACCCGGCTGCTGGGTGAGGTGGGGATCTGGTTTCGGTTTACCGCCGACACGCGGCTGCACATCGACGTCGCTGAGTTCTGCGACAGTCAGCAGGGCTATGAGAAGGGGCTGACGTTGCCTTCGGTCCCGCCGTCAGGGCAGCAGTCGGCCGGGGTGGACGCGGTGTGGGAGATGGCATGCCGCCACCGCGTCGTGGAGCAGCAGGTCAGTACCCGCGACTACAACTACCGCGAGGCGACGGCGGACATGAACGCGCAGGTGGATGTCACCCGCGGGGAGACCACCACCTTTGGTGAGGCTTACCACTGGGGAGATAACTACCTGACCGCCGGGAATGTCCATGACCGCCATCCGGCGCCGGAGTCCGGGGCGTTTTACGCCCGGCTTCGCCATGAGCGTTATCTTAACGGCCAGACCCGGATGCAGGCCACCACCAGCTGCCCGACGCTCTGCCCGGGACAGGTGTTGAAGGTCACCGGCGGAGAGGAGGTGGCCGGGGAGTTTGCTGATGGCGTGCTCGTCACGGCGATGCACAGCCACGCCCGGCGCGATGCCGACTTTGCGGTGGAGTTTGCCGGCATACCGGACAGCCCGGACGTCGGCTACCGGCCTGAGCCCGGCGCGCGTCCGGTGATGGCCGGGACGCTGCCGGCCCGCGTGACCAGCACCCGGGAAAACGACACCTACGGGCATATCGACAAACACGGGCGCTACCGGGTGAATATGCTGTTTGACCGGGCGCGCTGGGAAACCGGGTTCGAGAGCCTGTGGGTCCGCCAGTCGCGGCCGTATGCCGGAGACACCTACGGTCTGCACCTGCCGCTGCTGGCGGGGACGGAGGTGGCGATTGGCTTTGAGGATGGTAACCCCGACCGGCCGTATATCGCGGGCGTGCTGCACGACTCGGCGCACGGCGACCACGTCACCATTCGCAATGACAAACGTAACGTCCTGCGCACCCCGGCCAACAACAAAATCCGCCTCGACGACGAGCGCGGGAAAGAACATATCAAGGTCAGCACGGAGTACGGCGGTAAAAGCCAGCTCAATCTCGGGCATCTGGTGGATGCTGAAAAGCAGCCGCGCGGCGAAGGCTTTGAGCTGAGAACCGACAGCTGGGGAGCTATCCGGGCACAGAAGGGTATTTTTATCAGCGCTGACGGGCAGGTGCAGGCTCAGGGGCAGGTGCTGGCGATGGAGCCGGCGGTCAGCAATCTGGCTGAAGCCCGGGAGCAGATGATGTCCATCTCCGGTGACGCGCAGAAGGCGACCGCGAACCCGGCCGATCTCCAGGCGCAAATTACCCTGCTGGAGCAGCAGCTGACGGACCTCAAAAAATCGGTGCTGCTGCTCAGCGCGCCGGAGGGGATAGCGCTGACCAGCGGGGAGCATCTGCAGGTCTCAGCCGGGCATAACCTGATTGCCACGGCCGGAAAGAATGCGGATGTCAGCGTGGTGAAAAATCTGTTCATCGGGGTGGGCAGTGCCCTGAGCGTGTTTGTGCGAAAGCTTGGGATCAGGCTGATAGCGAATCAGGGACCGGTACAGATGCAGGCGCAGAATGACCTGATGGCGCTGCTTGCCCGGAAGGAAATCAGCATTGTCAGCACGGAAGACAGTATCGAAATTATTGCGAAAAAACGGGTCACGATAAACGGCGGGGGAAGTTATATCACGCTCAATGCCAGTGGCATTGAATCAGCGACGGCAGGTGAGTACAGAACAAGGGCCGGGTATTACGTCAGGCGGGAAAAAGCGCAGCATAAGCCTGACATTGCACCTTTAGCTAATGCGATAAATGACGACAGCCATAATATTCGCTACCTGTGTACAGATGATAATGGGATGCCGATGCTGAATACACCTTACAGGGCCTTTCTGGCTGATGGCTCGGTATTAGAGGGTGTCAGTGATGGCGAGGGGTATACGAAGTTGTTTACTTCTGCACAGGTACAGGATGTTCTGCTGCAAATGATACCGGAGGCCATCAATGCCTAAATATAATATTTATACAAAGATTGAATCGAATGTTTCAGCAGTCGACCTTTTTTACGATCTGAATGTTTACAGAACTGATGCCAGTAATAAAAAACATATACTACTGTCAGTGGCGCAACAACCAGTAACATCAAATTATCAAACTCAGTCTCATGAAACGAATGACACAGAGGATGGGTTATCTGTAATCTACATAATGGAAATGAACTTATATCGCAAGCACGGAGGTAAGTTGTTTTCTGTGCTTTCCTCGCCTGCGAAAAAGATGTACACACTTGGTGAAATGGCATCAGGGCAAGCATATTCTAAAAATAAGCGTGAAAATGTTTGTTATTTTGAGACAAAGGCGCAGACAAAACCGGTTAATGATAAGGGTGAGGATAATATACATACTGTGCAGATTACCTGTCAGAAAAGAGCGTTTATTGCAAAAGAGTATCCTGTAGGTAGTCCTGATGATCCCTTCGATAAAAATAAGATAGAACATCAGATCCTTTCGAGGATGAATCGCAGTAGTTATCCAAATCAAGGGGATACTAGTTTGTGTGGGCCAGCATCATTTTTTTATTGCCTGTTAATGGATAGACCTGATATTTATAAACAAGCAGTTAATGAGCTTTGGTTGTATGGGAAAACTAAAATAGGTGCGTTAAATATAGTTCCAAGCAATAGTTGTCGGCATCCTATGGGGGCTTTCTATGATGCTTATGGAGAACGAGTGAAGGGGATCGATTGGATAACCCTCGCTTCTTTAAGGGACTCCGAAAATTCCATTATGAGTTATGACGAAATTGATGACCAGGCTTCAGGGATAACATTATGGGGAGCGCTTACTGAATGGTTTGTAAGTGCTGGTTATCAAAAAGAGTTTAGTAATGTCGGGCTATCGCACGTAAATCTGAAAGAACTAAGTACCCTCAATGAGTATATTAGAAAAGGTTGTCGAGTTGTTACTTTGATATCAGCTGGTATACTTGATGGATTTGACTCCACTGTCACGGCTAAGAATCATTGGATTGTTTGGGATGGACCTATAACCACACAGTATGGTGAGGTCATTTCATTAACGACTAAGGAAAATGAGTTAGTTCAATTGAAATTATTCTCTTGGGGTAAGGTAAAAAATCAGATTAAGAGGCATCTTGCTCTTTCAGATGTAATGGGAAGCATTTTTGGAGGGTGGTGTTTAAATCACTAGAATAGTTTTATGAAAAAATATCTAATCTGTTTGTTTGTTTTTTTAGCATCCTGCTCTTCAGGTAAAATAGAGTTTTATCCAAGTGGGGGGCGGTTGAAAAATGCCAAGATAGGGACGTTTTATCAGCAAGGTTTGGTTATGAGATTTCAGGGGAGTGGAGAGGTTATTTCTTTTGTTTCAAGTAATTTTAGAGCAAAATTAACTCCTGATAATTCCGGTCTGGATATAGAACCAAGCTTTATGGGGAATGAAAAAAATGACTTTAAAAAAGGTAGCAGCCCTAACGAACTTGTAATAAGTGGAGTGCCCAGAATAAAAGGTGTGATAACCGTTGAAATAGTTGCAAAAACATATGCATCTATGTATTCAAAATCACAGGTGTTTACTAAAAAATATCAAATAAATGTTGATTGAATTTATTTTAGATCATGTCTTTAATGATATTAAAGTAGACAATGTGGTCGCCGGTATTACAATTTGGAGGGGTGATATCGAGTGGTTTTAAAAG
>NZ_JAGRQY010000187.1:0-9235 GCF_018223905.1 Klebsiella sp. 28 | reverse complement strand
GTTGTCAAAAGAGCCGACGTTGCGCGGATTCTCGTAATGATCGATAACTTTTTCGCTGTAAGCCATGATGAATTCTCCTTATTGGTGCCGAATTAGTGATGTGACCATTCAATGCTGTTCAGATCCACGCCCTGTTTGAACATTTCCCACAGCGGAGAAAGCTCGCGCAGACGGCCAATGGATTTGCGAATCAGATCGATGGCATAGTCAATCTCTTCTTCGGTAGTGAAACGACCTAAAGAGAAACGAATAGAACTGTGCGCCAGTTCATCAGTCATGCCTAACGCGCGCAGCACGTAGGATGGCTCAAGGCTCGCGGAAGTACAGGCTGAACCGGAGGAAACCGCCAGGTCTTTCAGCGCCATAATCAGCGACTCGCCTTCAACATAGTTGAAGCTGACGTTAAGAATGTTCGGCGCGCCCTGCTCGAGGTCGCCGTTGAGGTACACTTCTTCCATATCCTTCACGCCGTTCCACAGACGGTTGCGCAGCGTGCGCAGACGCGCCATCTCGCTTTCCATCTCTTCTTTGGCGATACGGTAAGCTTCACCCATGCCGACGATCTGGTGAACAGGCAGAGTACCGGAACGCATACCGCGCTCGTGGCCGCCGCCGTGGATTTGCGCTTCGATACGAATACGCGGCTTACGGCGCACGTACAGCGCGCCGATGCCTTTCGGACCGTAGATTTTGTGACCGGAGAAGGACATCAGGTCAACTTTCAGCTGGCTCAGATCGATAGGCAGCTTGCCCACGCTCTGGGTGGCGTCTACGTGGTAAATGATACCGCGGGCGCGACACATCTCGCCGATGGTAGCGATATCCTGCACCACGCCGATTTCGTTATTCACATGCATGATGGAAACCAGGATGGTGTCGTCACGCATCGCTGCTTCCAGCTCTTTCAGATCGATAATCCCGTTGCTCTGCGGCGCCAGGTAGGTCACTTCGAAGCCTTCGCGCTCCAGCTGACGGCAGGTATCCAGAACCGCTTTATGCTCGGTTTTGCTGGTGATGATGTGCTTGCCTTTTTTCTGATAAAAGTTGGCTGCACCCTTGATCGCCAGGTTGTCGGATTCAGTCGCACCAGAGGTAAAGACGATTTCGCGCGGGTCGGCGCCGACCAGCTCGGCAATCTGATTGCGGGCGATATCAACCGCCTCTTCAGCCTGCCAGCCAAAACGGTGGGAACGGGAGGCCGGGTTACCAAAGGTCCCGTCCATGGTCAGGAACTGCATCATTTTCTCGGCAACACGCGGGTCCACCGGCGTGGTTGCGGAGTAATCGAGGTAAATCGGTAATTTCATTGCTCTTAAACTCCGTACATCACTCAATGCAAGGAATCAGGCAACCGGCTTGATGTACGACCGAGTACACGGAATGTCGGAGCATCCCGGCCTGATTCTGAAAGCTCTTTATAATCGTTGTCCCGCCGTTTCGCGCCGCCTTGCCCTGTCAGCCGCAGCCCGAAACGGGACGGGTCACTCAGGCGCGCAGTTTAACGTCAATCGCGTCCTGGGTGCGCGCATTGCGCTGGGTTTCGTGCTGATGCTGACGACCGGAAACATCGAGGATCTCCTGGTTATTCACCAGTTCCCCGAGGGTGATATTGTTCAGGAAGCCGGTCAGGCGCTCGCTCAGGTCGCGCCACAGCGCGTGAGTCAGGCATTTATCGCCGCCCTGACAGCCGCCCTTGCCCTGGCAACGGGTGGCGTCAACGGATTCGTCCACGGCGCTAATGACTTCGCCGACGGCGATACTGCCGGCATCTTTACCTAACAGATAACCACCACCTGGGCCGCGAACGCTGGAAACCAGGCCATTTTTACGCAGGCGAGAGAACAGCTGTTCCAGATAGGAAAGCGAAATTCCCTGACGCTCTGAAATATCTGCCAACGGCACCGGGCCCGTTTCAGAGTTGAGCGCAACGTCAAGCATCGCGGTCACGGCATAACGCCCTTTAGATGTCAGTCTCATGTCTTACTTAACCTCAAACTCGCCCCTGGCCGGGCTTTTTATTAATATGGGTATTGCATAGCAGGGCCAAGTCTGACATTCCCGAGTAATTTGGTCAACTATTTACTTGACTGTTTTAGTCAGGTATTTGGCTTTCCGTGCCGTTTTACTTCCGCATAGCCTGATACCTTCATCCCGCCAGGCGAGCCCGATTCGTAGCCCGGATAAGCGAAGCGCCATCCGGCGTTAACGCGGTTACTTACCTTTATTCTGCTGCTCAATAGACGCCAGCATGCCGCGCAGGATGTTCAACTCCTGGCTTTCCGGACGCGCGCGGGTGAACAGACGACGCAGCTTGTTCATCACCTGCCCCGGATGATTCGGGCGGATAAAGCCCGTCGCCAGCAGCGTCTGCTCAAGATGGTCGTAGAATCGCTCCAGATCGTCCACCAGCGGGTACGGCGCCTCTTCATGCTCAACCGCCGGCTGCGCTTGCTCCTGCGCCGTCAGCCAGGCCATCCGCACTTCATAGGCGATAACCTGCACCGCCATCGCCAGGTTCAGCGAGCTGTACTCCGGGTTGGCGGCGATCGCCACGTGATAGTGGCACTTCTGCAGTTCATCGTTGGTCAGACCAACGCGCTCGCGGCCAAAGACCAGCGCCACCGGCGCATGCTGACCTTCGGCGACGCTTTTCAGACCGCATTCGCGCGGGTCGAGCATCGGCCACGGCAGCGTGCGGGAGCGCGCGCTGGTGCCAACCACCAGGCTACAGCCTGCCAGCGCTTCATCAAGGGTATCGACAATCTGCGCGTTGCCGATCACGTCGCTGGCGCCCGCGGCCAGGGCTATCGCCTGCGAATCGGGTTTGACCAGCGGATTGACCAGCCACAGGTTAGTTAAGCCCATGGTTTTCATCGCGCGGGCTACGGAGCCCATGTTGCCGGTATGGGAGGTTTCTACCAGTACGATTCGAATATTTTGCAGCATTATGGTTCTTCGGCTAAAGATTATTCGTGCATGCTACCATAAAACGGAGACATAAGCAGATTTGGCTGCTATTATATGCGCCGTTTTTTCCCGTTCTTTAACATCCAGTGAGAGAGACCGATGCATCCGATGCTGAACATCGCCGTGCGCGCCGCGCGCAAGGCGGGTAATTTAATTGCCAAACACTACGAAACGCCAGACACCGTAGAAACCAGCCAGAAAGGCAGCAATGATTTTGTGACCAACGTCGATAAAGCCGCCGAAGCGATTATTATCGAAACCATTCGCAAATCTTACCCGCAGCACACCATTATCACCGAAGAAAGCGGTGAACACGCTGGCGAAGAGCAGGATGTTCAATGGGTTATCGATCCACTGGATGGCACCACCAACTTCGTTAAACGTCTGCCGCACTTCTCTGTTTCCATCGCCGTACGCATCAAAGGGCGTACTGAAGTCGCGGTGGTCTACGATCCGATGCGTAACGAACTGTTTACCGCGACCCGCGGCCAGGGCGCGCAGCTGAACGGCTACCGTCTGCGCGGCAGCAACGCTCGCGACCTCGACGGCACCATTATCGCGACCGGCTTCCCGTTCAAAGCGAAGCAGCACGCCACCACCTACATGAATATTCTCGGCAACATGTTTACCGAATGTGCCGACTTCCGTCGCACCGGCTCTGCCGCGCTGGATCTGGCCTATGTGGCCGCCGGCCGCGTTGACGGTTACTTTGAGATCGCCCTGAAACCATGGGATTTCGCCGCAGGCGAGCTGATCGCCCGTGAAGCTGGCGCGATTGTCTGCGACTTCACCGGCGGTCATAACTATATGCTGACGGGCAACATCGTTGCCGGTAACCCGCGCGTGGTGAAAGCGATGCTGGCGAACATGCGCGAGCAGCTGAGCGACGCGCTGAAGCGTTAATCTCTTACTGATGTCAAAAAGGAAGCCGCGGCTTCCTTTTTTTATGTCATTTTATCATGTTGAGGATCTGGCGAATCACCGCATTGCCGCCAATACAGAGCACCGTCAGGCCGCTAAATAAGGCCAGCGGTCCGCGCCAGCGCAGACAGCCCTGCGTCCCCAGCCAGCGCCGGAAACACAGCGCTATCCCTACCGTCGCCAGGCGGGCTAACAGCACGCCGACCATCGCCGGAACCAGCAGCAGCCATCCCCACAGCGGCAGCTCATACTGCTGCGCACTGAGTAAAATCCATACCAGCTGAAACGGCAGATAAAAGCTCAGGGCAAAGATCAGCGGAATGCGAATATTGCCTGCCGGTGCGGCAACGCCCTGAAAGTCGCGCCAGCCGTCGCGCAGCAGTATTCCAGCCAGCACCAGCGTGGCCAGATAGCATACGTCGTTAAAGATGCCCACGATCTGCATTAGCCTGTCGCTGCTTAGCTTACCCATAAACGCGAAACGCCAGAAAATGATCACCAGAAAACCGAACTGCAACACCCAGCTGCGCAGGATCCAGTCGACCATCTCCCGCGGCGAGGGCTGGTTATGCACAGCCCAGGCAACAATGGGCAGTTTACTGTGACCGGGATGACAAAAGGCCAGCACGAAGCCCGACAGCGTTAGGGTGGCGTAGGCCACCAGCGGAATATCCGCGACACTCGCCACCCCGAATCGCATAACATACGGCATGGCGTGGTAGACACGCACCAGATCTGACGGCCACCAGCTGGCCAGGGCTGGAAACCAGAATACGATCGCCAGGCCCGCCAGCAGCCCGGCGGCGCCGGCGCAGCCATAATAGAACCGCCCGCTCTGCGCGGGAGAAACGATATTTGCGGCCATAGCGACTCCTTGTCATCCGCCGAAAAGCGGAAAACTAGAGCATCGCTTCGCCAGCGGCAAGCGCTGGCGCCCACTTTAGGATTTGCGCCCGGCGTCTGTCTAAAACGGACGGATCCCACCGCCGGCAGGGACGGCGCTGAGCCACATCACCCCTGCCGCCGCCAGCAATATGACGCCGCCGGCCAGCGCCAGCGTCGCCCAACTAACCTGCTTCCATAACGCTGGCGCCTGATGGCGACTGAGGCGGATCGCCAGTTGGCGGAACCCATGCACCAACAGCGCCAGCGCCGTGATAGTCAACGAGGTTCCCGCCGCCATCGCCAGCGCCGCCGCCATCCCCCAGCCAAAAACGCCGATTACCTTGCTGAACAGCAGAACCATGATCGCCCCCGAGCAGGGACGCATACCCATCGACAGGACGATCGCGGCGCGAGCCCGCCAGTCGTCGCCAGCCTGCAGCTGCTCCGGGGCCGGGAGATGCTGATGCCCGCAGCCGCAGTGTTCGTTATGAACATGATGCGGGGTAAAAGCGGTAAACGTTGGCCGGCGCAGCAGCAGACGCAGCTTTTTTAACGCCCGCCAGCACAGCAGCAGCCCTAACGCGCCCACCAGCAAATAGCTCCCCTTCTCCAGCCAGAAACTGCTGAGGTGCAGCTGGCGCGCCGGCAGCTGCAGCAGCGCCAGCACCACGACCACCAGCGCGATGGCCACCAGCCCCTGCAGTAAAGAAGCGGCCAGCGTCAGGCCAATGCTTGATTTCAGCTTCGCGGGATGGGTGGCAAGCCAGGTCGTAATGACAATTTTACCGTGTCCGGGCCCTAAGGCATGGAGCACCCCGTAAACGAAGCTAAACCCCAGCAGCGACAGCCCTGCCGCCGCCGGGTTCTCCGCCACCGCCTGCAGCAGGCGGCTGAGTTCCAGGTTGAGCGAACGCTGCCAGACTGCGCTCTGCATCAGCACCTGCGGCCACGCCCGCCACAGCCAAATGCCGCCGATGATGCTCACCGCCAGCAACAGCGCCAGCGGCCACAGCGCTTTCCAGCGCGAAAATCGCGCGCGCGGAGTAAAAATTACTGACATGTCAGGGTCACCTTCTGGGCAAAATAGCTGCCCAGCGCCATATCCTCCGGCGGCGCATCCGCTTTATCCAGCGACTGGGCGTATGAGAGCATTTTGTCGTTCGGTTTTGGCGTCATCACCGTTGCCTTACAGGCGGCCCGCAGCCCTGCGGGCAGGGAAAAATCGCTATCCTTGTCATAAAACATATCGACGTAGTAGGTCGGGTCGAAGGTGGAAAAGGTAAACGTCTGCCCGGCAATGGGTTGCGGCGTCGCCAGCGGCAGAGTAAAGGTGAGTACCGCCTGCAGTCCGTCACGTTCGAGGCCGTAACCGTCGGGACGATTGTCAAATTTAACCCGCTGACCGTTATGCCACAGCTCGCTGAAATAGTGCTGACCGAGCACGTTGGCCATCACCTCCGCCGCCAGCTTTTTCCAGACTTCGCTGCCCGGTTTGGCGTTTCCGGCATCATAGAGCAGATCCGATGAGGTAATTTCATCCATCGTCCAGCGCATTTTAAAGGCGCTCAGCAGACCATCCTTGATCACCGGCTCGCTTTGCAGGCTGATGAAGCTATGCGGATGCGCAGCGGCCGACCATGATAAAACCATGAAAAACGCCGCGCTTGTGCATTGTTTCACTCTGTTCATCTGTTCCTCACGTGAAAAATTCTGTGAACTTCGCCAGCAATCCTGAGTAAAAGCGGACGCTCTTCCCTGCCCACGCCGCGGTCATTGTCTATCCTTAGCGGAAACCCTAACTGGAACTTACCAGATGATGACCGTCATTGAACCACCATCTGCGCTTTCCAGTCCACAGCGCCGTAGCCAGGTGCTCCTGATGTTTTATCTGCCCGGACAGTCGGTGACGACTGAACGGCTTGGCAGGATCAACCTCGTTGATGAGACCACGGCCCGGCAGGATATTGAGGAGACCGGACGCGAAATTCAGCGTTACCACCGTTTGACCCTCCAGTCACAGGTGGACGGCAGCTATCGGATTGAAGGCGCCGCGCTCGACCAACGTTTATGTCTGCTGCATGCGCTGCGGCGGGGGCTGCGCCTCTGCCCACAGTTCGTTAATCATCATTTTACCCCGGCGCTGAAAACGCAGCTTAAACAGGAAGGCATTGCCCGCACCTTATACGATGATACCAATCTGCAGGCGCTGGTGAACCGCTGCGCGCGGGCGCTCAATCGCCAGTTTGACTGCCGCGACGTGCAGTTTCTGCGCTTGTACCTGCAGTACTGTCTGCTCGAACATCACCGGGGATACTCTCCGGACTTCAATGAGGAACAGCAACGCTGGGCTCAAACCGCCGCCGAGTTCACCCTGGCGCAGGAGATTGTCCGCCACTGGCAGCGTCGGGTCGGCGCTCCGCCCCATGTCGGAGAACCTTTTTTCCTCTCGCTGCTGTTTATGTTGCTCAAAACCCCCGACCCGGTCCGCGACGGTCACCCGCACGATCGCCGCCTGCGGCTGGCTATCTCCGGCCTGATCCACCGCTTTCAGATCCTCGCTGGCAGAGCGTTCAGTGATGAGCAGGGGCTCAGCGATCAACTCTATATTCATTTGTCGCAGGCGTTGATCCGCAGCGTGTTTGCTATCGGCATCGACAGCACGCTCACAGAGGAAGTGACCCGGCTCTACCCTCGCTTACTGCGTACCACCCAGGCGGCATTGAGCGAATTCGAGGAGGCCTGGCACATCCGTTTTAATGAGGAAGAGACCGGTTTAATCGCGGTGATCTTTGGCGCCTGGCTGATGCAGAAAAGCGACCTGCACGAGAAACAGGTGCTGTTGCTAACCGATGACAACCCAGCTATTGAAGAGGCCCTGGAACAACAGCTGCGCGAACTAACGCTGCTGCCGCTGAATATCAAATACCAGAGCGTAGAGCGCTTTCAGAAGGAAGGTGCGCCCAAAGGGGTGACGCTTATCGTCACCCCCTATGCGACGGCGCTGCCGCTGTTTTCGCCGCCGCTGATCCACGCGGAGAACTACTTCACTGAACGCCAGCAGCAGCATATCTGCGCCATGCTCGAGGACTAGGCCGCCACCGCTTTTGGCCGTATAGCCATCGCCGGGAGCGTCAGCAGGGCCATCACCCAGAATACGCCCTGGTGCAGGTGCTGATAGAGGAAACCGGCGAAGACGGTCATGATGGCAATACTGCCGCCCATCGCCACCGCGGAGTAGACGGCCTGCAGACGGATCACTTCGCTACCCTGACGGGCGGCGATATAGCGCATCGCCGCCAGATGACACACCGTGAAGGTGCCACAGTGAAGGATCTGCGCAAGGATGAGTCCCGGCAGCGCCGTGGTCCAGCCCATCAGTCCCCAGCGAATCAGCCCGCAGACGGCGGAGAGCAAGAGCAGGTCGCGGGCGCTGAAGCGGCGGAACACCTTTTTACTCAACGCGAAGATCACCACTTCCGCCACCACGCCTAACGACCATAGATAACCGACCGCCGAGGCGGAATAGCCGGCCTGCTGCCAGTAGATGGCGCTAAAGCCATAGTAGGCGGCATGCGCTCCCTGCAGCAGACAAACGCAGGCGAGAAAGCGCCAGCTTTGGCGCACCAGCGTCAGCCAGGCCGCCATTCCGGCCCCCTGCTGCTGGCGCGACTCCCCCTGGGGCATCACCGACGGCTTAAGCAGCATGCCGAGCAGCATCGAGGCGATCCCCAGGCTTAGCATCAGCAGGATCGCCCGGTAATCGAACAGGCTCACCAGCTTGCCGGTCAGCGCTGAACCAATCACAAAGGCAATAGAGCCCCACAGCCGCACCCGGCCATAGTCCATGGTGATCTGCTTTTGCCAGGTATTGGCCAGAGCATCCGTCAGCGGCACCAGCGGCGAAAAGAACAGGTTGAAGCCGATGATGATCGCCAGCAGCCATGCTACGTGGCTGCCGGCCCAGAAGGCCAGCGCGAAGAGCAAGGTTAACAGCGCCAGCACGCGCAGCGCGGCGATCAGCCGGGAGGGATCGCTCACCCGCGGGGCAATCAGCAGACTGCCGAGAAAACGGGCCACCAGACCGGCGCCAAGCAAAATGCCGATGGTTTCCGGAGTCAGCCTGTTTCCGGCCAGCCAGACGCTCCAGAAGGGCAGAAAAATACCGTAGCTAAAAAAGTAGGTGAAATAACTGAGCGCCAGCCAGCGCGTGGAGTGCAAGACCATGATTTCCTCCCGAATGGTGGCGATAGTCTGGCGATAAACCCCGGCGGGCGCAAGATGCTCTTGTCTGCTGATAGCTCGTTATTTATGCCCCCTCGATGATGATTTTCAGCGAAAAATTCAGCTTCTCTCCCGCGCCTAAAACTCGCAGCCCCGGCTGCCCGTCCATGTTGTGGGCGTTTACCGGATGGCTTTGCGGCTCGAGGCAAAGGAATGATTCACCTTGCATTCTGAACAGCAT